>CAYTUT010000035.1:9004-12194 GCA_964441295.1 uncultured Christensenellaceae bacterium
TTGTTGAGACTGTCAATCAGTTCAAGTACTTCTGCCTCTCCAGCGCTCTCCTCAAGCTTGTACGAACGCGAATCAATCCCGCAGTACTCAGAGGATTTTATCTTGTTGCCTACATAAATTTTGCTGGAAGGGTCCTCTCCGACGAGAATAACCGCAAGCGTCGGCGCTCTGCCGTATTGCTCCACAAAACTCCTGACATTCTCTTTGACCTCATCCTTGATTATAGCCGATACCGCTCTCCCGTCGATTACTACTGCCATCATGTTCTCCTTTATTAATTGTTTTTCACTACATCCTTGTTGATGCTCGAGAGTACTCCGTTAACAAAGCCGCTGCTCTTCTCTGTACCGTACTGCTTGACGATATCCACCGCCTCGTTGATTGCCACGCTCGGCGGCACGTCGGTGGAGTGTTCAAGCTCATAGACCGCAACAATCATTGCGGCAAAATCACTTTTGACAAGCCTGTCAATACTGCTGTACTTATCAGTGTATGTGGCTATCCTTGCGCAGATGGTCTGATAATTGTCGACGATGCCCTTATATGTTGTGTCGATATAATCCCTGTCCGCATCGCTCAGCGTTGCGTCCGCCTTCAAAATCTCAAAAGTTCTTTCGTTGGTCTGCTTATTAAAAATGTACTCAAATACTAGCTTATAAACTGCCTCTCTTGCCTGCCTTCTGCTCATGGTATCTCCTAATAAATGTAATCAATCCGCGCATTTTGCCTATTAAATGCAATAATAGCCCTTGTGACAAGGGCTAATTTATGATGGGAATACTACTCCCAATATAGAGATGTTGACCGACTTGACCTTATAATTGGTCGCTTTCTCAACCTCTTCTTTTATTTTGTTTTGGACATCGTATGCAAGGTCGGGCATTTTGTAGCCGTAATAGGCATTAATGCTGATATCTATTATTGCCTGCCTGTCTTTAAGTATAGTAACATCAATACTCTTACCCGCGCTCTTGAACAGCTTACCCTTGCCGGAATCATCGGCAAGAGAAGCCACACCGTCGACCTTATAAGCAGCAACACTTGCAATAGATGTAATTATGCTCTCATACCTGCTATCATATTCCATACGACCCTCCAAGATAATACACACATCGTGAATATATGTATTATGCTCTTTCTAAGGGTTTTATTATATCATAACAGGCGCGTGTTATCAAGAGTTTTGAACCGTCAAAGTCCAATTACCGGCATTGTTTCTCAGCTATACGGCACAATGATAACATTCGTTGGACTGCAGCCGGTTTCCGATGTGATTATGGACAGTATCTGCGCTACATCTGCGCTGTCCAATTCGGCATCCTTAACGATTACATTCACATTACTGGTCTCAAGTGTTACGAAAGCATCCGCAAAGCCTCTTGCCTTGATAAGCCCTTCAAGCACCATCTCCTGTTCGGCAAAATTGATTAGCTCCATCTTTTTTGCCTGAGCAACCGCAACCGCTTCGGCGGATGAGCCTTGCGAATTGATTATTGCGTCAAGGTAGCTGAAGGACTGTGCGCGGGTTGCATCTCTGTCCGCTTTGACCGCGCTGAAATACGACACGGTAGTTACAGTACTGTTATCCACATTATTACCGGTCTGGCTTTGCTTGTTATTCAACAATACATTGAGATAAGCCGCCGCCACAAGCAACACCACCATTGTGCAGATTATGATAATTTTCTTTTTGTTTGACATAATGTTAACCTCCATATTATTTTGTCATTTCAAAGATTTCTATTTTATCAATCTTTACTCCTGTTGCCGCTTGTACCGCTCTTAGCAACGCCACTCTGACATTCATGTCCGATGCGCCTTCTGCCACTACGATTATTCCTACAATGTTCGGCAATATTTCTTTAAGTATTACCGGCTCACTCACGCCGTTTTTTTGTACAATGACTGTGCTTTTAGTTTCGGTGACCGTCTCCGTCGTCCTTGTCGTATTGCTGCTGTTGTCTATCGTGATATTGCTGTGCGTATTGACAGTCTGGGCAGGTATCTTCTCGCCCGTGCCGTCATAGGTTATTAGCACTTTTATCTTGCCCGCGCCCTTGATAGAAGACAGTATTTCGGCAAGCTCGGCGGCAGCGTTGCTCAATACCACCTGGTTGACTTCGGCGCCCGTTGTGCTTTTGTCGGCTCTTGCCGCCAAATTCGCTATAAGATATATACCTACAACGAATATGCATACAACAACCGCAATCTTTATCTCGAGGTTTTTGACTTTTTTCAGTTTTGCATAAAGCGGGTGCTTTTTTATCCTGTCCAGTATGCTTTCGCCGGCTTTTGTACGGTTATCCTTGATACTGCTCATAAAGCTGTTCATACAGAGCTCCTTATGCCTTTTGTTAATCTGGTTCTTATTAAGAATACGCTATTATCCTTATATTATCTTCAGCAACACCCAAGTACCTTCTAACAATCGTCTTTATCTGCGTTTCGCGCGAATTATCAGCCCCGTAAGGCAACTCAACCAGCACATAATCTACTAAATTTATATTATTTTCTCTGCAAAATATGACTATGTCGACTGTAATAATCCCATTGGCTTGCAAGTCGCTTGTGATTTGCGTTTTTGTCCTGTTAAGCCTGTCCGTATTAATAGATTGTATGTAAGCGGAGTTCTCCTCATAACCGCTTGTATCAAATTGCAGCAAAGAGGTGATGTCAAAATCTTTTTTGGCAAGCGCGACAACGGGCGAAATAAGCATGTAAATTAAAAGTATCGCAAAAATGCCTTTGATATATTTGTTCATCTGCCCTTCGGGCAGCACTATATCGATTAGAACCGACAGCACAATTACCCCCACAATACCCATAATCCAGCTCATATTACCCCCGCGTTGCAGGTGCATATGATTAGCAGTATCGTGACAAGAAAGACAAATCCCACCCCGAGGAGCGCCCCGATCAGCTGCGTGGTGCAATCGGCAACCCCGCTCAAAAAATTGGACATTTTCTTGTCAGCTATTGATTCGATTATGCCTGCAATCAGCTTTAAGCCTATGGTAAGCGTCACAATCTTTACTATAGGGGTAATTATAATACCAACTGTAATCAGTACGCCCGCGATGCCTAAGGAGTTTTTGATTAATACGAGACTCGCGGTAATTAGATCAAATCCTTGCGAAAGGTAGCCTCCAAGTATCGGCACATAGCTTGACACCATGAATTTGGCGGCTTT
>CAYTUT010000036.1:0-12170 GCA_964441295.1 uncultured Christensenellaceae bacterium
GGCGGTGCTTTGCGGCGGCGTTACAGAATTAATGAAGGCGGGCTTTGACACCCTTGTTGAGGCAGGATATCAGCCTGAAAGCGCAGATTTTGAGTGTCTGCACGAGATGAAACTGATAATTGACTTGGTTGTTGCAGGCGGATTATCCTTCATGAGATATTCTATAAGTGATACTGCTGAGTATGGCGATTATAAGACGGGCAGGCGGATAATCACCGAAGAGACACGCAAGGAAATGAAGCAAGTGCTTAAAGAGATACAAGACGGCACATTTGCTAAGGATTGGATACTTGAAAACCAAGCCAACAGACCGCACTTCAACGCGGTGAGAAGAATGGAGAAAGAGCATCCAATCGAAAAGGTAGGCGCAGAGCTCCGCGAAAAGATGACATGGAAAAAGCAGGAATATAAAGAATAGGACATGTTTTTGGCGGTAATGTGTTAATCAAACGCACTAATGTGCTAATAAGAGGGAAAGATGAATTCAGAAAAAATAAAGAAAGGAATGGAGAAAGCGCCGCACCGCTCCCTGCTTAAGGCGGACGGCTTGACGGACAATCAGATAGCAAGACCCATAATCGGAGTTGTCAACTCATTCAATGAGATTGTGCCCGGTCACACGCACCTTAACAATATTGCAAGGGCGGTTAAGGATGGAATACTTATGGCGGGCGGCACTCCTATGGAGTTCAATACCATAGGAGTTTGCGATGGCATAGCTATGGGTCATGAGGGTATGAAATATTCTTTGTGTACTAGAGAGCTTATCGCAGACAGCATAGAGTGCATGGCAAGGGCGCACTGTTTTGACGGACTTGTGTTTGTCCCCAACTGTGACAAAATTGTGCCGGGCATGCTGATTGCCGCGGTAAGGCTCAATCTCCCGTCCATATTTGTGTGCGGCGGCGCGATGCTCTCTATTGCGGATGAAAACAAAACATATCTGGACTTGAACAGCGTATTTGAGGCGCTCGGCGCATGTAAAGCGGGCAAAATCGGGATAGAGGAGCTAATCCGCGTAGAGAACGGGGCTTGCCCTACCTGCGGCTCATGTTCGGGAATGTTCACGGCAAACTCCATGAACTGTTTGAGCGAGGCAATCGGCATATCCCTGCCCGGCAACGGTACAACGCCGGCGGTATACTCAGAAAGGATTAGGATAGCCAAAGAATCGGGCATTAAGATTATGGAGCTTGTGGAGAAGAATATTCTTGCGAAGGACATAATCAACGAGCGCTCAGTGCGTAACGCGCTTGCGGTAGATATGGCGCTTGGCTGCTCTACAAATACCGTGCTGCATCTTGCCGCAATATGTAAAGAAGCTGCAATACCCTTCGAACTTCAGCTAATCAACGAGATAAGCGCAAAGACGCCCAATCTTTGCAAGCTGGCGCCATCCGGCGGTCACCACGTGCAGGACCTGCACCGTGCTGGCGGCATACATGCGGTAATGAAGGAGCTGGACAAGGGCGGCTTTATCGACAAAGAATGTATCACGGCTAACGGCGGTTCGACTGTCGGAGACAGCATAAAGCGTGCCGCCGTCAAGGATTATGAGGTAATAAAACCAATCGAAGCGCCGTACTCGGAAACGGGCGGTCTAGCCGTGCTCTTCGGCAATCTTGCGCCCAACGGCTCGGTGGTAAAAAGGAGCGCGGTAAGAAAAGAAATGCTGCTGTTCTCGGGCAAAGCGCGGGTTTTTGACGATGAAGAAAGCGCGATTTCGGCAATATACGGAGGAGAGATTAATAAGGGCGATGTTGTGGTAATCCGCTACGAGGGCCCTAAAGGCGGCCCGGGCATGCGCGAAATGCTCTCGCCCACCTCGGCAATCGCCGGTATGGGCTTGGACGCTGATGTTGCGCTGATTACTGACGGCAGATTCTCAGGAGCAACGCGCGGCGCGGCAGTTGGTCACATCTCGCCCGAAGCTAGAGAAGGCGGCGCCATTGCCTATATTAAGGATGGAGACACTATTACACTGGATATCGAGAATTATTCGATTACGCTCAATGTCAGCGAAGCTGAGCTTGCAGTCAGGCGCACCAATATGGAATTGAAGCCCGAACCCGAGCTCACCGGATACCTCAAAAGGTATGTCAAGGTTGTTAGCTCAGCTGATAAGGGCGCATCATTAATCGGATAATCATCTAAGGAGAATAATATGAGAAAAATTAAAATATTCGACACTACGCTCCGTGACGGAGAGCAGGCTCCGGGCTGCAGTATGCATCTCAAAGAAAAAATCGAGGTTGCCGCTGCATTGGAGAGATTGCGCGTAGATGTCATTGAAGCGGGGTTTGCAGTAAGCTCTAAGGGCGACTTCGAATCGGTCAAAACAATCGCCGACTTTGTCAAGGAATGCACTGTTGCAAGTCTCGCGCGAGCGGTGAAGAAGGATATCGACACAGCGTACGAGGCAATTAAAGGAGCGGTGTCTCCTCGTATACACACCTTCCTTGCCACATCGCCGATACATATGGAGTACAAGCTCAAGATGAGCGGCGAAAAGGTGCTTTCTACAATATCCGAAATGGTCAAGTACGCCAAAAGGTATATTGACGATGTGGAATTTTCGGCGGAGGACGCAATGCGCAGCGAGCCCGAATTCTTGGCAAAGGCAGTAATGACGGCAATAAAAGCGGGCGCAACTGTAATCAACATACCCGACACGGTAGGTTATGCCACTCCCCGCGAGATGTACGACATGATAACATATCTCAGAAAGAATGTCGAAAACATCGACATGGCTACAATATCCGTGCATTGCCACAATGACTTGGGGCTTGCGGTTGCCAACTCCCTTGCCGCTGTCGAAGCGGGCGCGGATCAGGTGGAGTGCACAATTAATGGCTTGGGAGAGCGCGCGGGTAATGCGGCGCTTGAAGAAGTTGTCATGGCAATCAACACGCGTAAGGCGATATACGGCGGCGCTACCAATATTAAGACCAACGAAATCTACAGAGCAAGCAAGCTGGTATATAACACATTAGGCCTTTATGCTCCTATCAATAAGGCGATTGTTGGCGCCAATGCTTTTGCACATGAGGCAGGGATTCATCAGCACGGCGTGCTGCAAAACAGGGCGACTTACGAGATAATGAGTCCCGATGATATCGGGCTGCCCTCAAATACAATGGTCTTTGGCAAGCATAGCGGCAAACACGCGATAGCGGCGCGGCTTGAGGAGCTTGGCCACAAGCTTACCCCCGAGCAGATGGAGGAGTTTTTTGAAAGTTTTAAAAATCTTGCGGACAAGAAAAAACGCATCAACGACGCAGACCTCGAAGCATTGCTTGTGCACAAGGTAGAGCCCTATGCCGAAAAGGAATATAAGCTTGACAGATTCACCGTCAACAGCGGCAATTATGTTACTTCCACAGCTGTGGTCAGGCTGAGCTACAACGAGCAGATGATAGAGAAAGTAGCGTTAGGCGACGGGCCTATCAACGCCGCGTATTCCGCAGTTGACAAGATTGTCAAGGCGCCGGAGCATTCGCTTGAGGACTACTCAATACACAGCATTACCGAGGGCGGCGACGCCTTAGGCGAGGTGGTGGTGAGAATCCGTTGCGGAGACAGAGTATATACAGGCAGAGGCTTGTCAACGGACATAATCGAGGCGAGTATCAAAGCCTATATCAACGGCATAAATAAGCTATTATGAGGTTACTATGAGGATAATCGAAATATTTGACAGCACCCTAAGGGACGGAGCGCAAAGCGAAGGAATATCATATTCGGTACAGGACAAGCTGAATATAGTCAAGACACTGGACGAATTCGGAGTCAAGTATATCGAGGCGGGCAATCCCGGCTCCAACCCTAAGGACATAGAATTTTTTGAAAAAGTTAAGGATTTTGAGCTGAAGAATGCCATTTTATGCGCATTCGGCAGCACAAGACGGAATAAACTGAAGGTGGAGGAAGATGAAAATGTGATATCGCTTCTCAGGGCGGACACTCCCGCGGTAGCGATATTCGGCAAGAGCTGGGATCTCCATGTTCACGAGATTTTGCGCGTGAAGCTGGAGGAGAATCTCGAGATGATAAGCGACACCCTGAAGTTTTTCAAAAACAAAGGCAAAGAGGTAATATTCGATGCCGAGCATTTTTATGATGGTTATAAGGCCAATCCCGAATATGCTCTTAAGGTGCTGGGGGCGGCAGTGAAAGCGGGCGCGGATGTTATCGCGCTTTGCGACACAAACGGGGGCACGATGCCCGGCGAGATATACGCCGTCACAGGGACGGTCAGGGAGAAATTCCCCGGTGTGCGGATATCCATACATTGCCATAATGATACCGACTGCGCGGTTGCCAACTCAATACTCGCTGTCGAAGCGGGCGCAACACAAGTACAGGGCACATTCATAGGTACGGGTGAGCGCTGCGGCAATACCGATTTGAGCGTGCTGATACCTAATCTTCAGCTCAAAATGGGGTACAGTTGCATTGACGGAGGTTTGACCAACTTGAGCGATACCGTGTTTAAGATATATGAGATATCCAATCTTATCCCCCCTAATAACAAGCCGTATACCGGAGCAAGCGCTTTTGCGCACAAGGGCGGGATGCACATTGACGGCGTGGACAAGTGCAGTTATTCGTTCGAACATGTGCCGCCCGAGTCTGTGGGCAACAAGAGAAGATACTTGATGAGCGAGATGAGCGGCAGAACGACTGTGATATCCAAAATATCCACTATCGCGCCCGAGATAACCAAGGCTTCACCCGAAGCCAAGACGATACTTACCAAGCTAAAAGAGCTGGAGCACGAGGGATACCAGTTCGAATCCGCAGACGCAAGCTTTGAGCTGATGGTGCTGAATGTGCTCGGAAGATTCAAGCCGCACTTCAGGCTGCAAATGTACAAGACAAGCGGGGAGCATCCCTCACCGGACGGCGAGATGAGCGCGTTCGCTTTGATCAAAGTGGAGGTAGGCGGCACTACCGAAACGGCGGCGGCAGTCGGCAACGGCCCTGTCAACGCATTGGATATCGCTATGCGCAAGGCGCTTACGATATTCTATCCCGAGCTGAAGAATGTATATCTTACCGACTACAAGGTGAGAGTGCTTGCGGGAGATCAGGCGACGGGTGCAAAGGTGCGCGTGCTTATTGAAAATACCGACGGGAAAAAGGTGTGGACAACAGTAGGCGTGTCCACCGACATAATTGAAGCAAGCTGGATAGCGCTGGTAGACGCTGTCGAATATTATTTGTTGAACAAAGAGAGGTAAAATTATATGAAAATGACAATGACTCAAAAAATACTTGCCGCGCATTGCGGTAAGAGCTACATCGACAAGGGCGAACTCATCATGGCAGACCTTGACTTGGTGCTCGGCAACGATATAACATCGCCTGTGGCAATCAATGAGTACCGTAAAGCAGGATGCAGCAATATATTTGATTGCGGCAAGATTGCCTTGGTTATGGACCATTTTACGCCCAATAAGGACATAAAGGCGGCGGAGCAGACCAAGCAGGTAAGGGAGTTCGCGGATGAAAAGAGCATAACAAACTTCTTCGATGTGGGCGAAATGGGAGTGGAGCACGCCTTACTGCCCGAGAAAGGACTGGTAGTTGCGGGCGACCTTGTAATCGGCGCGGACAGTCATACATGTACCTACGGCGCATTGGGAGCCTTCTCCACCGGTGTCGGCTCTACGGATATGGCCTCAGGGATGGCTTACGGCAAGGCATGGTTTAAGGTGCCTTCCGCAATTAAGTTTAATCTTACTGGCAAGCTGGGCAGGTGGGTCAGCGGCAAGGATGTTATACTTTACATCATCGGCATGATCGGAGTAGACGGCGCATTATACAAGTCTATGGAGTTCGCGGGAGAAGGTGTCGGCAATCTGACAATGGATGACAGATTCACAATATGCAATATGGCGATTGAGGCGGGCGCAAAAAACGGCATCTTCCCGGTTGACGACAAGACGCTTGAATATATCAAAGCGCATAGCGACAGGGAGCCGGTGGTATACCGGGCGGATGACGACGCGGAGTATGACGAGGTGTACGATATCAATCTTGCGGAGATTGAGCCGACTGTATCTTTTCCGCATTTGCCCTCGAATACGCGCACCTTCAAGGATATCGGCGATATAGCAATACATCAGGTTGTAATCGGCTCGTGCACCAACGGCAGATACAGTGATTTTGAGGCGGCGGCAGAGGTATTGAAGGGCAAGAAGGTCAACAAGAGGGTGAGGACGCTTATTATTCCCGCCACGCAAAAAATATATCTTGACATGGTAAGGAGCGGTTTGGCAGAATTATTCATAGAAGCGGGATGCAGTGTATCGACTCCCACATGCGGCCCGTGTCTTGGGGGGCATATGGGCATACTCGCTAAGGGCGAAAGGTGTATGGCGACCACCAACCGCAATTTTGTAGGGAGAATGGGGCATCCGGAAAGCGAAGTCTATCTCTGTAACCCTGCGGTGGCGGCGGCGTCTGCTTTGACGGGCAAAATAACGCACCCCCAAGAACTATTCGGCAAAAACTAAGGAGAAGCATATGAGAATCAGCGGAAATGTAATTAAATATGGCGATAATGTGGATACGGATGTAATAATACCGGCAAGGTATCTAACCAGTTCTAATCCAAAAGATTTGGCAGAGCATTGCATGGAAGACCTGGACAAAACCTTTGTCAAGAGGGTTAAGGCGGGGGATATTATGGTTGCCGGCTATAACTTTGGCTGCGGCTCGTCAAGAGAGCACGCGCCGATAGCGATTAAGGCGAGCGGGATTGCCTGCGTTGTGGCGAAGAGCTTTGCAAGGATTTTTTACCGCAATGCCATCAACACAGGGCTTGCCATTGTAGAATTTGGCGGCGATATAGACGAAGGCGACTTTGTAGAAGTGGATTTTGCCGCGGGCAAAATATACAATCTCACCAAAAAAACGGAGGGCAGTTTTCCTCCTTTCCCCCCGTTTTTGCAAAACATAATAGAAAAGGGCGGCTTGCTAGCTTCGATGAAGGAGAATAAGTAATGGATTACAGAATCGCAGTGATAGAAGGTGACGGAATAGGGCCGGAAATAATAGCTTCGGCGACAAAGGTGCTCGATGTTTTGGGCGCAAAATACGGACATAGATTTGAATATGATTATGTAACTGCCGGCGGTGTGTCTATTGACAAATTCGGCGTGCCGCTTACAGACAAGGCAATCGCCGCATGCAAGGCAAGCGACAGCGTACTGCTTGGCGCGGTCGGCGGCTACAAGTGGGACACGCTTCCCGGGCATCTTCGTCCGGAGCGGGCGCTCCTTGGTATCCGCAAAGAAATGGGACTGTACGCTAATATCCGTCCGGCGAAACTATTCCCGGTGCTGAAGGACGCTTGTCCGCTAAAGAGCGAAATCAGCCAAAAAGGCTTTGACATGGTAATAGTAAGGGAGCTTACCGGCGGCATATATTACGGCGAAAGGGGACGCGAAACAGGCGATAACGGCGTGGAGGCATATGACACCGAGCGCTACAGCGAGAAGGAAATTGACCGAATCGCGCGAATTGCCTTCGAACTTGCCATGAAGCGCACAAAAAAGCTAGCTAGCGTGGACAAGGCAAATGTGCTGGAGAGCTCGAGGCTTTGGCGCGAGGTGGTTCATCAGGTAGCCAAGGAATACCCTGAGGTTGAGGTAACTGATGTGTTGGTGGATAATGCGGCGATGCAGCTAATCCGCAACCCCTCGCAATTTGATGTCATAGTGACGAGCAATATATTCGGCGATATCCTCTCTGACGAGGCATCACAGCTCACCGGGTCGATTGGACTGCTGCCGTCGGCTTCACTTGGAGAGACCAAGCGCGGCATGTACGAGCCGATTCACGGCTCCGCGCCGGATATTGCGGGCAAGGATATTGCCAATCCGATAGCTACCATTCTCTCAGTTGCGATGATGCTGAGATTGTCATTCGGCTTGGGGGCCGAGGCGGCAGCTATAGAGGCGGCAGTCGGCATCACTCTCGACGAGGGTTATCGCACGCGTGACATACTGGATAATGATACAATACCTTTGGGCTGTACTGAAATGACAGAGAAAATTATTGCAAAAATCAAATAGAGGCGCGTAGCGGTCACTTATCTAATATGAAGTCAAAAAATCAGCCTTGCGGGCTGATTTTTTGATTGTTCAAGACTTTGAAAGCTGATTACAGCGGCTTCAAAAACATTTGAGTGAAGTACAGTGTCCCGTTGGATTTTTTGGCAACTCCGACACCAAGCTCGGTTACGTTGCGGCTAAGAATATTTGCGCGGTGTCCGGGAGAGTTCATCCAGGCATTCATTACATCCTGCGCCGAACGCTGTCCATAGGCGATGTTTTCAGCGGCTGAAGAGAACTTGAGCCCGTATGACTCAAGCATTTTGAAAGGTGAGCCATATACTGGAGAATAGTGACTGAAGTAGTTGTTGTCAATCATGTCCTGCGATTTGATTCTTGCAACTCGCGCCGCTTGCCAGTTGTATTTCAATTGAGGCAGACCGTTATTGCTTCTCTGGACATTGACAAGACGCAGTACCTCGTCCTCAATAGCCTTTAGGGGCGCTCCTTCGGGAATACTTATTTTTTGACCTGCGTATATCAAGGCGGGGTTGGTTATCTGCGGATTCGCCTTAATCAGCTCGGCAAGCCCGATTTCAAACTTGACCGCGATTTTCCAAAGACTGTCACCGCTAACTACCGTATAGACCGTAGCGGCAGTCTGTATGGAATTATCAGTTGCAAAAGTATCGTCCGTATCAGCGCTTGCGGCAAGGCTGCCGACTGAGAAACTTAATGTCAACGCGAACATTGTAACTATAAGTGTAAGAATTAATATTAACCTTTTCATAAAAAACTCCTTTTCCTTATTTTGCGAAAAAGGTCCGCACTTATTCAGATGAGCAAAAACAAGCAAAGAGGTCGGACAACCGAATCGGGAGGGGCGGAAGAGCAATTTGCGCTATACTGCATAATCGGGTGCATAAAAATAATTTTATACAAATGTTCGCCCAATGCTTTAATATGTTTTTTTAATATGTTATACTCATTGTGTTGTTATATTGAAGAAAATTTTTCGGAGTTGAGATGACGGTTTATAAAGGTACAATTATTTCGGTAGATTCAAAAAGCGGTATTTACAAATATCTTGTTGAAGACAAGGGGCGCATTGCTTTCGTGGGCGACCAGCTGCCCGCAGAGTACCAGTCTGCGACGGTTAGGGAATTAGGAAAGGGCGCCATGCTGCCCGCCTTCGTGGATACGCATTCGCATTTTGCCTCTTTTGCGGTGCTTGCAACTACCGTAAGGCTTGCTCATGCGCAAAGCAATGCGCAAATACTTGAGATACTTGCAAAAAAAGATGCAGAGCTAAAAAAGGGCAAAGCAATACTCGCGTACGGGGCTCACGCAAGAGTTGCCGAAGGCAGGCTAATCAGCAAGGCTGAGTTGGATGCCGCGTTTCCCAAAAGGAAGGTTGTAATAATAACGGGCGACGGTCATTCTGCAGTACTTAATACCCCGGTACTTAAGGTATTGCCTGCAAGTCTTTCCAATATAAGGGGTTATGATTATGCGACGGGCGTTATGCATCACGAAGCGTTTTACCGCGTGGCGGACAACCTTCCAAAGGTGCTGGACAAGCTGGATATTCTCAGCGCCTTTCTTAGCGCTATAGACGAGTACATATCCAAGGGTATAGGCACAGTACACGCGATGAGCGGCTCGGGCTTTTTGAGAGATATTGACGTGGACTTTCTGACTTGGCTCTCTCGCGGTCATAACAGCGGCTTTCAGATGAGGATTTTTATTCAGTCCTTTGACATCAACAAGGCATTGAAGCGCAAGCTGCCCCGAATCGGAGGCTGTTTTAAGACTGCGCTTGACGGCAGTATTACATCTCGTGACGCCGCAATGTACGAGCCCTATGTGGGCACGGACAACAAGGGAATATTGTATTACAGCGATGAGGAGCTGTACGAGAATGTTGACAGAGCCAACCGCGCCGGTCTGCAGATACAGATGCACGCAATCGGCGATGCCGCTTTTGACCAAGCTGCAAGAACACTAAAAAGGGCGCTTGACGCCTATCCGCGTTCTGATCATCGACACGGGATAATACATGCTTGCATTACAACGGAAAAGGGTCTGGACACATGCAGGGAATATGGTATTCAGATACTTGCGCAGCCTGCGTTTTTGATACCTGAGGTACTCGAGTATATGTATGATGCGCTCGGCGATAGGTTGTATATGGGAGAGCGCTATAAGACCATGCTCGAAAAGGGCATAGTAGTATCCGCCGGCTCTGACGCGCCCGTTACAATGCCGGACCCTGTCGGATGGATACATAAGGCATGCAATCACCCCAACGAAAATCAGAGAATATCGCTTGATGACGCAATTAGAATGTGTACCTATAATGGAAGCTACGCCACATTCGACGAAAAAGAGAGAGGCAGTCTTGAGGCAGGCAAAATTGCGGACATGGTAATTCTCTGTACCAATCCGTACTCCTTACCCTTGGACAAGCTCAAAGACATAAAGGTTAAAGAGACGCTTCTTTCGGGCAAGGCATATTTTGCGACAAAGCGCAATATCATAGCAACAATTATTAAAGGAATGCTGAGTAAGGGCATATGTTGAGAGGATACCTTTATTCGAGGGAAGGATAATATGTCTAAAAGGATTAGTACGCACACCGGTCTTAACATAAGCAAAGACAGCAGGACGGAGAATGTAAGCATATCTGAGCGCGCAGAATGCGAGACCATAGCGGCATCCGCTGACAGCTCCCGCTGCGATACGCCTGTCAAACTTACAAAGAAGCAAAACGCACTGCATTTTATTAAATTCGGATTGTTCTCAGCAAGCGCGGGGATTATACAGTTTTTGTCCTTCGCGCTGCTCAACGAAATCGCAAAGCTGCCGTATTGGCCGGCATATTTGATTGCGTTGACTCTTTCTGTATTGTACAACTTTACCGTCAATCGCAAGTTTACCTTCAAATCGGCGAATAATGTGCCTGTGGCTATGCTTAAAGTCCTCGCGTATTACGCGCTATTCACGCCGCTTTCCACGCTGTGGGGAGATGCGCTGACCGTCCGCGCGGGTTGGAACGAATATATTGTATTGTCCGGTACTATGGTTATTAATCTCATATCAGAGTTCTTGTTCTGCCGTTTTGTTGTGTACCGCAATTCGATTAACACCAGTGAAGCGGGCAAAAAAGAAAATATTAAGTACGCTGTACAGGGCAAGGAAAACGAGTCCGACAACAAAGACCGGCAAATAGACTGATTGTAAAATCCGCCGCGCATATTGCCAAAAGCGCAATGTTGTGATATAATTTTTGCATGCTGGCCATTGAAGAAACCAACGCAGAGATAAAGGATATTGATACAAAAATAGCGCATGCGCGCCAGGCAGTGATGCTGGCGAAGGAAGGCAATGTCCGTACCGTGAAAATTAAGCCGGAGTGGGCGGTTGCTCTATTGTTTTTTATACTTACAGCCGATATGATGCGCATGATGTTTAGCCGTGACACAAGCATGTCGCTCGCGGCGCTTATTGCGCTAGGGCTTACAGTTGCCGCTTATTTTGTATACCTTATGACCATTTATGTGCCCAACGCCCGCGAAAGGCGCAGCAACGACCGTGTTTTTGCCGAGCGTAACGCAATACTGGAGGCGTTGCTTGCAAAGAGAAAGGATATTTTTGAAAAATTCGCAAGCCTCAACGGGGGCAAAGCCTTTCGTTCGGTAAGCCGCGAAAAAGACCTTGCTCTGTTTCGCGAGGGAGACTTTTTGATTACTGCCTGTCTTGTCAACGGACTGCAGACCGAGACATTCGAGATATCCTCGGTGAGATACATCTCAAGTGACAGCATGCTTCAGGAATATAATAGAAAAATATCGGGCTACACTATCAAAGCGCATAATTCGCCCGCGCTTGCGGCGTACAATAGCAGAGTCAATTATTCTTACATATTTTTTGACAATGGCGAGAGAATAATTTTTGTGGATGAGGCATACGAGTTTTTGAAAAAACTGATGCCGGACAAGGAGCTTATGGCGATATTGAACAGCGACAGCTCTAACACGGGTGAAAGTAGCTCTACGGATAAGGGTGACAACAGCGATGAATAAGTGGAAGAATCACAAATCCTTT
>CAYTUT010000037.1:0-11765 GCA_964441295.1 uncultured Christensenellaceae bacterium
GGCCTTTACGCCCTGCAAAAAAGAACAGGGCGCGCAACGCTCAAAATATACTCGCCGGAGCGCCGTCCGCAAGAAGTGCAAAGTGCGTCTTTTTCAATCTGCGCTGCTGAAATAGTCGGAGATAAAAACAATATCAGGGCTCGCATTTCCCCCTTTTTCAAACAAACTATAGGCCTTAATCAATTTGCGGCTCCAAAATTGCTGCATTGCGTCAGCCTCCGAATCGAGGCGAATCCGCATTGAAAAGAAAGCACTAGCATACAGTTGTTGTTACAAGGAAGCATTATTCTTCCACTATTGTATAGCCGGCGAAAACCGCAGAGTACGCTTGGGCGGAGCCTTGCGGAACCTTAATGACACTTCCCTCGGCGTACATAAACGCCCCCATAGCGAGCACGGGCGGGGTAGCCGAGCCAAATCTAATCTCTTCAAGCTTCGCGCTTCCCACAAAAGCAAGCAAGCCTATTCTCTCCACATTCTTCAAGTCAACGCTGAAAACCTGACTGCCGATAAACGCATAATCTGCAATCTCGATAAGCGTATCGGGCGCCTCGTATACCGCGGCTGACGCGGTATGGGGATACCATATCAGCTTGCTCTTGGTATAATTATACAACACTCCGCCGTCGAATATAAAGTTGGTATTAGAGGGGTCCAATATGACAGATACGAAGTTGGGAAAATCCATCCCGAACGGCAGACCGTCAATCTCCTCCACTCCCGCCGAAATTGTGAGCGTCACAAGTTCATAGTGACCCAAAAAGGCCAGGGCGCCGATTCTCATCACATTCTCTGGTATTACAACGTTAGCCGCGCTGCCAAGGTATTGAAGAAGGCTGCCGTCATCAACTGCAAACGAACCGCTGATTATGTCGGAGGAGTATATTGTCGAGGCATAATAATTCCAGCCTGAGGCGAGCTTATAACTTTCCACTCTTCCTCCCGGCACATAAACGCATAGCCCGAAGCCAAAATTAGGGAACACACTGTTGGCAAGTACCGCCGGGTTAGTGGACTTGGTAATTACCGAGAGCAGCTTGCTGCAGCCCGAAAAGGCGTCCTCTCCTATAACCGTGATTCCATTGGATAATGTAACTCTTCTCAAGGTTTGGTTGTTGCCGAATGCCCGGGGAGCTATCTCGGTAATCAATACTCCCTCCGTCACCGTATTCGGCATAACAAGATTGGCGACAGCGCCTAGATACTTCAGCACCACCGCGGTTGAATTGGTCAGCTTGACATATCTTATCCCATTGGTTATGCCAGTCCCCGTACAACCCCAGCGCACAATAGCGCTGCCCCCGCTCCAGTTAAGATTCCAGCCGGGAAGAGCAGTTGCGGTTTCGCTGTAAACAGTGAGCTTTGGGCAATCAGCAAACACATTAGCCCCCATAAACTGAACGCTTGAAGGTATGTATACTGCATCTAGATTTGAGCAATTGGCGAAAGCCGCGTTCCCGATTGTGTCAATAGTATCGGGCAATATTACCATGTTAAGGCTAGTATTGGCGAACACATTCTGATTAATTCTCGTGACCTCGCGCATTCCGTTGACGCCGTTGTCGTAGCGGCCGGGTATTGCGAGGCTTGTTTCGCCAGAGTCCACAAAGCTGATTATAAAATAACCGCCTGAAGTCTCATCATAAGCGTACTGCAACCCCCGCTCGGATTCGACAATCTCATCCTGAAATACTGCAACTATCTCTACATCTTGAGCGCCCAGCTCAAAAACATAAGGATTGCTGTAGTACTCCTCATCATTAATTTGCCAGCAGAAAAAACTTTTGCCGTCAGGAATTACCGCCGTAACCGACACGCTCGTTCCCGCCTCATAGCTTGCCTCAGCGGCGCCGCCCTCAAGCGTGCCGCCGCTGACCGTCACCTTGTAATACCCGGCAATAGACTCAAAGGCTGCCGTCCATTCCATGTCCGAATGCACTCCGAAAGAGTGCGGATTGTCATAAAAAAGCGTATCGCTGCCCGCCAGTCTCCAATACAAAAACCTCTGCCCCTGAGGCACTAAAGCTGTTATTTCGACATTTGAGCCTTCCACGAATGCAAAGACAGGGTAGCCGTTGTGCAACAGTCCTCCGTTGACAAAAACCATAAAACTATCAGGCGTACCAGGGTCGTCCTCTCCCCGCCATGACGCGTAAACTGTAATATCCTCAGTTATTGGCGATTGCTCATCAAAAGGCTGCGCCCATATATCAAAGTCCAAAAACCAGCCTTCAAAAACAAACCCTTCCCTTGACGGAATAGCGGGCGCAATACTGATTTTGGCGCCCTTAAGCAGCACTATCTTGTAATACTCTACGCCTTCGGAGATGTATATCACCTCAACTTCTTCGAATTGAGGAGCGGGATTATTGCTTAAGACAAAAGGAAGGACAATCGCCGGCACTGCCAATACGATTATCACCGCGATTATTATCAACGCTTTTTTACTCAAAACTGTTTTCAAATACTAATCCTTCTTTTTGCTAGGGCTATATTAACACACACAGGTGCGCTGTTTCAACAGATTAGAGCACAATTATCCAATACTTAATTTTCCAAGAAGCTATCTTATACGCTCATTCCAATAGGCATTTTTATCGCAAATTCTAGTTACAGAAAAATAATCATTGTATATTTATTCGCAAATTATGAATATTAATGCACAATTTTTTGCGGCTATCCATTCATTGCATTCAAAGCAAGGCATTGCCTTGCACTATTGCCGCAAGCATAAGCAAGCCGCACCATGCAAAGATGCGGCTTGCGGATATCATTAATCGAGTGCCTTTAAGCGCATGCATACTTGCTCACAAAAAATCGATATTTCTTACAAGGCGAGCGCATGCCGCGCGCTCTTATACATAGCAAGTGCGGTTAATTATTATGCGCTTTAACTCATCCGAAAGCTCATTGAAGTACGAACAGTATCCTGCCACACGCACCATTAGATACTTGTGCTTTTCGGGGTTATTATATGCGTCAATCAGCACATCGCGGTTGATTACATTGGGCTGGAACTGCATTCCCCCCGTGGTCAAGAATGTCTTGAATATACCGCCGAGATTCTCAATACCCTCTTGTCCGGGGAAGAGCGCCGAGTCAATATGGAAAGTAACCGTTGTGCCGTTGGCGGCATAGTCCTTGAAGTTAACATCTGCAACCGCGTTAAGCGAGGACATCAGATTGGATTCTTCCTTGCCGTAATGCGGCGTAACGGAGTTGGCAAGCGGTACACCCTTCAGTCTGCCTGAAGGCAGCGCCTGCGTCTTAAGTCCGTAGCGGTCGCTGACGTTAAGCGCATAGTAACCCGCGGTATATACGCCCCCTCTGTCGGGAGTGGGGACATTGTTAAGCGCGGTATTCCACATACCCATTACACGGCTCACCCACTCGGCAGGCTCTCTTGTCTCATCATCGCCAAACTTGGGTACTCCCTGAATATCTTGGTAAATTTTTGCATATTTTTCGCCCTCAAAGTTGTGGTCAATAGCTTCAATCACATCTCCGAGCGTGTACTTGCCCTGCTTGTAGACAAGCTGCTCTATAGCATAAAACGAGTCCGCGACATCCGTGATGCCGACGGCTTGAATACCGCTGCTTATAAAGTCGGTGCCGCCCTGATACGCGCATTTGCCGCGCTCCAGACAACCCTTGAACAACGACGATGCCAAAGGAGTGGTAAAATGTTCGCCGAGAACCTTAATGATCTTTTGCTGATCCGCTAGCACGCTGTTGGTTATCTTATTAAGCCGCGCTTGATATCTCTCAATCAGCTCTTCCATGCTCTTGGGCGGATTATAAATATACATGCCCTTTTTTACATTGCGCTTTTCTACACTCTTTTTGTTCAGCCTCACCATCATGGAGCAATACGGACATTTCTTGTATCTTCCAAAGAAATACTCCACAAATCTGTCAAACACTTTCTGCAGGTATTCTTTGTTGGAATAGTTCCAAAGGTCATGCTCGTGTCCTTTCAAGGCCTGCAGGAAAGGCAGTGTGACATTGACATTAGCGCTGTCTGTGTTGCCGAAGTGGTCATCGCTAGCAATGGGCTCGACACAACCTACAATCGAATAGTTTCTCGCGTTCTCAATCGTTGTTTTGTGCTTGCGCGGTATCGCCTCAAAGTATACCTCATCGCTGAACAGCTCGGGCATAGGACATCCGTTGATGTATATTTCGGCAAGACGGTTAAGGTATTCTTGCGGACTGTTTTTGTGTATCCTTGCGCACATGTTGACCGCAAGAGGCTGCAGCTCGCAGGCGTCAATACACATATATGTAATCTCGTTGGTGGCGTCGTTGCCCTCGCGGTCAGTCCCGCCAAAGGTCAGCGCCTGATCGGTGGACAGGGTCTCAAAAAGCTTGGCAACATTAAGAAAACTTTCGCCGTCGTTTACCAAAATACATTCGTCCATTTTCAGCACGAACAAACACAACAGTTCTTTTGCCTCGTCGTAAGTTATCCTGCCGTTTTTTAGATCTTCCTTGAAATACGGATACAGTATCTGATCAAGTCTGCCGAAAGATACGGCGTTTTCGTACGCCTCGTTGCATATTGCAATCTGTATAAAAGTAATCGCCTGCAGCGCCTCGTGGAAGGTTTTTGCCGGGTATCTCGGCACCCTGGAGCATATGTCCGACATCTTGTTAAGCTCGAGCTTTCTCTTAGGGTCCTTCTCGGCAACCGCCATTTCCTTCAGCTTCAGCGAATACCTGTCCGCCCAATCCGCGAGCGCCTCGAGAGAAATTATCGCGCCCTCATAAAAGGTTTGGTCATTATCAGGGTGCTCCTTAGCCTTTCTTCTTACCTCTTCGATAAGCCCCGTAGTGCCCAGCTCAAGTATGCGGTCATAATTGGGGATAAAATGCGCTATTGCTGCCATATTATTATTGAATCCAGCGATCATCTCCGAAGAGCGTCCAAGCATGGCAACAAAGTCTTTCAGCTTGGAATTGACCCTGCCCAGCAGACTCTTTTTGAGCCAGAAGGGGAAAATGCGAGTGTAGAAGTACCATCTTTCCTTAGCAGAACATTCGAATGATACGGGTACTTGACGATTGATTTTGTACAAGAAGGATATATCCAGCACTCCGTACTGCTCCTCCCATACCTGACCCGCGCAGCGCTTAGCCGTGAAGTTGCCAACAAGCAGCTCATTCGGATAAACTATTACGGATTTGTTGTCCAAAACATACTTTAACCTCTTAGCGCGATGAATATGCGTAGGCTCATTGAAGCCGTTCTTTCTGTAGAACTGCGTCTTTAGCTTGCCGACTTCCATGCAAAGCGCGCGGCCGGCATCTCTGATATCCTTTTGGATCCCCATCACCCTGTCCGTAAACTTCGTAGTGGGCTTGATGATGTTATCCGTCGTGTTGTACGCGTTGATGCCCAGCTTTTTGAAGGTTTCCAGCCCGAATTTCAGACTGATAAGGCTTTGGTCGGGCGTAATGTTCAAAATCGGGATGTCTAAATTCAGCCGTTTTGCCTTATCCTCGTACATGTTGTGGTATTTGAGCAGCTCAATGCTGTCGTAACCAAAGGACTTGATAAGCTCAGCTGCGTCTTTGATATTTCTTTCCGAATCATTGTGCGACGGCACCATTACCATTCTAAACTTTATATTCGCTTTTGCCTCGACAAGCGCCTTAAGATTGCTTTGTATCAGCTCGTCATCCTGCTTGGTCAACTTCTTGTGAAGCGCTTTGTCACCTACTGCTTTCATATCGACGAAGAATAAATCCACATAAGGCAGTACCGCGTTTATTGTGTTCCAGGGCGCGTGCAGTGTAGTCTCAACGGTAACATGCATGCCTTCTTTCTTGAGCGCCTCGACCAGCTTGACAAGCAGCGCTTGGTCCTGAAGCATAGGTTCTCCGCCCGACAAGGTAATTCCGCCGCCAGTAGTATTGTAGTATTCCTTGTCCCGCCTTACTATGTCGACGATATCCTCTACCGAATAGTAGCTTTCCACTGCGGGATTGTCAAAGTCCAAGCCTTCAGGATTTTGACACCAGGCGCATCTTAATCCGCATCCTTGGAAGAATATGGTCGAGCGAATCCCCGGACCGTCATAAACGCAGGTGCGCTGTATCTTAAAAACCTTTAGCTTCGATGCCTTATCCGCTGTTCGAGAAGCCGCCTTTTTTGTTTTTTGAACCTCTGCCTGAACCGTACTCATTGTGTTCTCCTTATGCTTAACGATATGTTGTGCCCGTGTGAATATGAAAATTTTCGTAATGCTGTCCGTAATTATCGGCGGCAGTCAATCCCCTATCGCGTTGCCATTTTGCGCCGGTTACGAAGTCTAGCAAAAAAGAATATATAATATGATACTACGAAACACCATTTTTTGTCAATATGAGAATTGCACCTGACTCGTCCGGTATGCCCGAATAGCAATATTCTGTTGCGCATGGCGAAACTCTTTTGTTGTATAAGCTCTCCGCTCTCCCTGCCTTGAAATTTATATGTATTGACTAATCGTCCGTTTGATGCTAACATGGTTTTATGTACAGAGCAACACGCAACATAGCCGCTTTTTTTATAATATGCATTACTCTTGTTCTTGCCTCGTCTTGTACGGCGCCAATGAGCCAGCCCGAAGAACAATTATCAGCGACAACGCGCTTTATCGCTCACAGAGGATTGAGCTCGCTTTATTACGAAAACAGCGAACTGTCCTTTATTATGGCTGGTCAAAGCGCCTTCTTCTGGGGGATAGAGACGGATATTTGGCAGACGGCGGACGGCGTTTGGGTGTGCTCGCACGACGAAAATCCTTTTGAGGACAGCTCAATAAAGCTAGGCAACATCACATATGCCGAAGCTGCTCTAATACCCTTAAAGAGTATTGGAGGCGAACAAATCGAGAGCGTATACTTATGCACGCTGGAACGTTATCTCGCAATATGCGCCGAATACAGCAAAGTTGCGGTAATTGAGCTCAAATTCAGGGCCGATACGCAACGGCTTGAGGCGCTGACAGCTTTTATCAGCAGCCGTTTTTCACTCGACAGGGTAATGTTTATCAGCTTCCATAGCGCCAATATCACCTCTCTTATTGCCCTTGAGGGCAACATTTCTGCCCAAGTGCTTGTAAGCAGCGCAACATCTGCCGCGCTGTACATCAACTCGGGCTATCATATCGGCATATCCAAAAACGCCGTCCTCGACAGTATTATCGCATCATGCAAGCAAAGAGGTCTTTTGATTAACATCTGGACGGTTAACGACATCCAAACAGCGCGTTTTTACCTTGAAAAGGAAGTGGATTTTGTTACAACAGACTACATATTTGATTTTTCGGCTATTGATTAATATTGTTGTTACGGATACTGAAAAGGGACGCATTTCGCGTCCCTTTTGTTTTGGATTGTTTAAGAGCTTGCCCAACTTATCAGCTTTGAACCGGGGGCAATTCTATTGCGATATCGCTGACCGGATAAGCACAGCATGGATGTATGTATCCGAATTTTTTATCCGCAATACGCCTGCCCTCCGTATCCTCGGGCATAAACACCTCGCCGCTAAGCAGCTTGCTGCGGCAATACCCGCAAGCCCCGCTCCTGCATTTTGAGGGCGCGCATATCCCGGCGCGCTCAAGCGCCACAAGCAACGATTCGTCCGAGCTTGCCGGCACAGTTTTTTCGCCGTGGAAGGTTTTTACAGTCAGCTGAAATGCCTTTCCGAAAGCTTCCTTGGGATATCCTTTGACCTTATCAATCATCTTTATCTCGCCGAACAACTCGCGCCGTACAAACTTAGGCTCGATTTTTAATTTTTTGATTTCCTTGGATACAAAGTCATACATAACCTGCGGTCCGCAGATGAATATTGAATAGGGTGTCTTGGGCGCATGCTTCTTGATTAGCTCCGCCGTAATAAAGCCTGACTCGTAGCACTCCTTTTGCTCATCCGAAAGCACATTGATTACCTTTACCTTGCCTTTGGACGCTTGCTGAATATCTGAAAATTCTTTTTTGAAAAGAATATCGCTCTCCTTACAAGAGCCGTAAAGTACTATCAAATTGAAATCCTCCGTGCCCTCAGCGATTGCCTTTGCAAGAGACAAGAATGGAGTTACGCCGCTGCCGCCGCATAACCCGACAACGGTACCCGCGTCGCGTATTGCCTCATAATAGAAGGTTCCCTCGGGAGCGGATGTTTGCACCTCAGCGCCTTCCTTCCAATTATCCATGATATAATCGCTGAAAAAGCCTTTTCCGCCTGATTTGACCGTAATCGTATAGTAACCCTTAAATGTTTCTTGAGGGGATGATGACAGCGAATAAGGTCTCGTTATCACAGATTCGCCCACTTTGGCTCTTATGCTGATATACTGACCGGCGCGGAAGTATGCAGGAGGCGCGCCGTCAGCGCTAACCAGCTTGAAAGTCTTGACTCCCTTGGCTTCTTCTTTTATCTCTTTCACAACCAACTGCTGTTTTTTCGGGTGCAGCAGTTTTGCGAGCTTGTTAACATTAGGCATAGCGTCAAGCGTGGCAAGCGAGCCCGCTTCCAGTCTCTTTATGCGGTTGGGCACCAGGTTTTTGAAGGCTATCAGATCCAGTAAGCCGATAGGCTTAATCTTAACATTCAGTTTTGCCATATTATTTACCCTCCCTTATATCTTTGAGTGTCAAAAGCGCCGCCGTTTCGCCGGACATATAAGAAGAACTATACCCGTGCAAACGGAAGGCAAAACCGCCCGAAAATCTCAGACCTTTTATTAGAATATCCTGTTCCATCATCATCATTCTAGGCAAAATCGAGTCCCATGAATCCGGCTCATAGCCATAAATCGAGCCGTTATACGCATTGCAGTAATTAGCGAAGGTCACAGGTGTTGCCACCTCGAATTCTTCAATGGCATCGCGGATTTTTATGCCGGTAGATTTCTCAAAGTCATCTACCATGCGGTACGCAATGCGATTTTTTTCCTTGAAATAGTCGGCAGGCGCCACATCCGCCCAAGCGTCCTCGGCGAATAGTGTTGTAAAGCTCATTATTGAAGTGCCTTTGGGCGAACAGTCAGGATTCGCGACATTTAAGCATACCGTGGCTTGAATAATATCGCTGCCCCTCTTCTTCATGCTGTCATACAGCTTTTCGGTATCCGCGGTATGGTAGATGAAATAGCTGTAATCTTTAAGCCCCAGCTCCTCTGCTGTCTTGTTGAGTCCAAGATATACAACATATCCGCTAGGACCTACCCTGCGGGCGTTGGCAGTCTTGACCGCAAGCGCCGGCACAGCGCATGCAGGCTCAATCATTGAGGAGAAAACAGTGTGCGCATTGGCGTTGGAAATCACATGGTTGGTCTGTATTCTCTCGTCCTTATCGGTAATAATACCTACAACCTGATTGTCTTCCACAAGTATCTTTTTGACCTTTGTGTTGTATAATATGTCTCCCCCGAATTCCCTGATTTTTGCCTCCAAAGCCGACGAAATCTCATGCGAACGGTTTTTTGGTATAGTTGCTCCATGCACAAGATATTTCAACAGCATTGCGGCAAAGACCGTAAAATTGCATCTCGAAACAGGAATGCCCAGATAGCACCAGTACGCATTAAGTATATCCTTGACCGGCTTTGGTATTTTCATTGCGTTCTGCACCTGCTCTATAGAATAGGGCGCAGTCTTCAAAAAGTTGGGGTACTGCTTCATCAACACCTTTTTGTCAGCCTTTCCCTTGCTCGCTGCAATATAGGCAATCGCATCCTGAATCTCCGCGCACAACGCAATAAATTCCTCCGTCTTAGCGCGGCTTCCCGGAACATACTGCTCCATCTTGCTGACATATTCTTCGATACCAAAGGGCATCACCACATCCAGCTTTTCGTCTTTGCCCGTTATTATCATCCGATAAGCGTCGGGTATGGGCAGCCACTCAACATCAAGTCCGAGACTTTCAAAAAACTTGCCCACGCCGCCGAGATTGCCGGGCGAACCGTGATCGCAAAGTTCGTGGAGCGACGGCTCGAATTCGAATCTTCCCCTTACAAAGCTTGTAGCGAATCCCCCGGGCAGGTTATGCTGCTCAACCAACAGCGTCTTAAGTCCGGATTTCGCAGCTACCGCCGCAGCCGTCAGACCGCCATTGCCGGCGCCGATAACGACAGTATCGTATTTTTTCGTGTTTCCCGTCATATATTCACCCCCTTATTATAAAAAAAGCATAGCACACTTTCGCCCAAATATCAATACCGAAATTGAGATTGCCGCTACGCATTTTTTATATTGAGGGACGAAAAAACTTGTAATTTTCGCCGCCATAACCGTATTTTTACACTTCGCGAAGCTTGACAAAAACCTCCTTAAAGGCGCTTTCGGTTTTGTAGAATACGGGGGGTGTTCCTTGAGGAGTCTTTACCTTGTGCCTCCCTCCTCTATAGTTTTGCCCGCTGAATATATGCGTCCATTCGCCCTCAGGCAATATTACGGCCTTTTCCTCTGTACCCTTAGCAAGGACAGGCGAGACAAATATATCACTGCCGAACATATATTGATAATCGTCCCTGTACTCGCTCATGTCGTTATATTCATAGAAAGGAGCGCGTATTACCGGCAAGCCCGCCCTTGCCTCGTCCATACATGCTTTTATATACGGCTTTAACAATTTATGCGCCTTGGACAGCTTGACCGAGTATGGAAGGACACACTCATCATCATACTGAGCGTTGTTATCGGGTCTTATGCTCTCGTGCGTGCGCATAAGGGGAGAAAATGTATTCATTTCCATCCATCTCACGAACAATTCTGCATCGCGCTTCAGCGCACCAAAACTGATAAATCCGGCGATGTCGCTATGCACAGCGCAAAGACCGGACATGCCCAAATTGATGCTTGCCGGGATTACACAGGGCATTCCATAATCATGCGTGTAGTCGGTATGCTGGTCGCCGTTCCACATAATCGTTGTGTAGCGCTGCACCTCGTTGTAACCCGAGCGCGTGAAGAAAAATATCTCCTCCTCCCTGCCGCTATCGGCAACCGCCTCTCTGTTGATTTTTGCCCACAAGACAGGCCACTCATTGTGCAGTTTCTCCGCATCGCCCGAGTGAAGTCGGCAATCAACTGGCAAATACTCGCCGAAGTCCGCCATGTAGCCGTCCACTCCGAGCTCCAGCATATTCTTTTTTATTATGATATTTTTAAGATAATGCACCATTTCGGGATTGGTCAAATCCATCATGCCGGCATCAAAGGTCGTACTCTTAATGTGGTATACCTCTCCCTTAGCGTTATTAATCAAGTAGCCCCTCTCCTTGCAGTAATTGTACATTTCGCCATCTTTGATTAGATACGGATTGATATAAGCCAAAAAATGCACTCCCTCTTTTTTGAGCCGCGCTATCGCTTCCTTGAGATTGGGGTATGTATTGCTGTCAACCTCCCAGTTCCAATATACCTGCTTGCCGGCAGCCGTTATTTTTCTGCCCGACCAGTCCTGACACCACACACCGCATATTTCCGCTCCTGCCGCCTTCATGTCGAGCGCTTTCTTTACAGCGCGCTCAATGCCTCCCTGAACGCCGAGAATCATGCCGTCGTATGCCCATTCGGGCAGATAGGCGTTGCAAGGTATGTCTAGGTTGAGCTTTTTGGACAATTCCTTAAAGCTATCCGCGCAAAAGTATGTAATCTTTCGCGGGGTATCCCAGTAGGTCAGCAATGACACTTCGCCGCTTGAAAAATCGTTTTCGCCGTAGCTTGCGGCGTCAACTCTTATTGCGTAGCGCTCAGACGATACG
>CAYTUT010000038.1:0-5049 GCA_964441295.1 uncultured Christensenellaceae bacterium
ACACAGGAGGGCGGCACTCACGAGACAGGATTCAAGAGCGGCTATACAAGGGTTCTTAATGAATACGCCCGCTCCAGAGGACTAATCAAGGAAAAGGACGCCAATCTTCTCGGCGAGGACTTCCGCGAGGGCATAACTGCGGTTTTGTCCATAAAGATGCAAAATGTGCAATTCGAGGGACAGACCAAGACCAAACTGGGCAATCCCGAGGTAAAGAACACGGTTGAGGGCATAATTTACTCAAAGTTGGAGAATTATTTTGCTGAGAAGAGGCATTTTGATACGGGTGATTTAATTATTTCCAAAGCGCTTGGCGCCGCCAAAGCTAGAGAAGCAAGCAAAAGGGCAAAGGACTTAGCAAGGCAAAAAAACAGCGCAGCAAGCAACAATCTTGTAGGCAAGCT
Source organism: uncultured Christensenellaceae bacterium (assembly GCA_964441295.1). Classification (GTDB taxonomy): domain Bacteria; phylum Bacillota; class Clostridia; order Christensenellales; family CAG-1252; genus SACC01. Next base: position 405 of record CAYTUT010000038.1, read on the forward strand.
ATCTCCCTGCACCGGCAAAAAGCCCGAATTTAACGAGCTGTTTATAGTCGAGGGCGATTCGGCAGGCGGCAGTGCCAAGCAGGGCAGAGACCGCGCCACGCAGGCTATCCTGCCGCTTAAGGGCAAGCCGATTAATGCCGAGAAGAAGCGTATCGAGCAGTTGCTTGCCAATGAAGAGATATGTACAATAATCAGCGCGATAGGGACAAGCTTTGACGGCGATTTTGACATCAAAAATCTGAAATATCACAAGATAATTATACTTGCAGATGCGGATCAGGACGGCGGTCATATCCGCTCTCTTGTGCTGACATTCTTCTACAGATACATGAAAGAGTTGATTACCGAAGGCCATGTTTATGTCGGCATGCCGCCTCTTTACAAATTGGAGAAGAAGGATGTGATTAAGTACGCCTATAATGACAAGGAGCTGGAGCTTTGCTCGAAAGAAATGGGCAAAGGCTACAAGCTGCAGAGATACAAAGGACTGGGCGAGATGAATCCCACACAGCTTTGGGATACCACAATGAACCCTGAGACCCGTACGCTTATGCGGGTGAGCGTGGAGGACGGCGCTATGGCCGAAAGATTGATATCAACTCTTATGGGCGACAATATCGAAGCGCGCAAGCAGTATATTTCTAAGCATGCCAACTTTAACAAGACAGACGACTTTGCAAGGAGAGGTTGAAAGCAGCAATGGAAGAAATGAAACAACTTGAGATGAGCGAAATAACAAGAGTATACGACAAGCCTATAGAAGAGGTTATGCACGAGGCTATGATGCCTTTTGCCGAGTATGTTATACTGGACAGAGCCTTGCCCAGGGTAGAGGACGGATTAAAGCCGGTACAGAGAAGAATATTGTACAGCATGAGAGAGCTTGGCATTACTCCCGACAAGCCGCATAGAAAATGCGCGAGAATCGTGGGAGAGTGTCTGGGCAAGTATCATCCGCACGGCGATACCTCGGTATACGATGCGCTGGTGAGGATGGCTCAGCCTTTCAATATGAACGCGCCCTTAGTGGACGGTCATGGCAACTTCGGCTCAATGGACGGCGATTCGGCGGCGGCTATGCGTTATACTGAGGCGAGGATGTCGCCGATGGCGCTCGAGCTGCTGCGCGATATCGATAAGGACACTGTAAAGTTCAGCCTCAATTTTGACGATACCACCGAGGAGCCGGATATGCTGCCCGGAAGGTATCCCAATCTGCTGGTCAACGGCGCCAACGGTATTGCGGTAGGCCTTGCAACCAACATACCGCCGCACAATCTCAATGAAGTTATAGACGGCACGGTCGCGCTGATAGATAATCCCAAGATAGCGCTTGCCGAGCTTATGAAAATAATCAAGGCGCCCGACTTCCCTACAGGTGGTATAATAGCGGTGGACGAGGCATTGACATCGGCGTATGAGACGGGGAAAGGTAAGATAATAATCCGCGCCAAGATACATATAGAAAAGGATGGGGACAAGAAAAATATAGTAATTACCGAGTTTCCGTATCAGGTCAATAAGGCGGCGCTTTTGCAAAAAATTGCCGAGTTTAGAGAAAGCAAAAAAGAACTTTATTCAGGGATACAGGATATAATAGATGAGTCAGACCGCAACGGAATACGCGCTGTTATCAAGCTTAAGAGGGATGCCGATCACAAAAAAGTGCTAGCTCTGCTTATGAAACAGACAGAGCTTTCGAAGTCTTTTGCTATTAATATGGTCGCGATTGCCGACGGCAAGCCCAAGCAGATGGGCATTATTGAGATTCTCAGTTACTACATAGAGTATCAGCGTACGGTTATATTCAAGCGCACAGTGTTTGACCTTTCGGCCGCTAAAGAACGCTCTGAGATTCTTTCCGGGTTGCTGATTGCGATTAACAATGTCGACGAGGTAGTGAGGATTATCAAAAAAGCAAGCTCAGTGGCAGAAGCAAAGACCGCTTTGAAGCAACGCTTTGAGCTAAGTGAGAAGCAGGCCAACGCAATACTGGAAATGAAGCTCAGACGGCTGACGCATCTAGAGGTTGACGAGCTGGTCGCCGAAATGGAGCAATTAAGACTGACTATCGAAGAACTCACAAAAATACATAATTCCAAAAAACTTCAGCTGGATGTCGTAAAAAGCGAGCTCAAGGATATAAAAAGGCGCTTCAAACAGGACAGAAAATGCGAGATTGTCTGCAATTCTGATGATATTGATGTTCCTGTCGACGACGGTACCAAGCCTGTAGTTAACGGGGCGGTAGTATTGCTTGACAACGGCGCGCTCAAGTTTATCAATCAAAGATGCTACGGGCAGGTCAACAATGCGTCTGATGTGCCCGATGCGGACGGTATTGTGCGGGCTGTGTTGTCGGCGAGCACTGACATGATCCTTTATTGCTTTACCGATAAGGGCAATTATGTTAGAATACCAGTAGATTCAATCCCCGAAAAGAGGTGGAGAGATAAGGGAACCGCCCTTATTAAGCTGGTGCCTGAGGCGGATCCGGAGGAGAGAGTGCTGGCGGCCGTTGCCGTCAACGAAGCCGAAGAGGATGACCGTATCATGGCGTTTGTCAGCACGGATGGCATGGTCAAATACACCGCATTGTCCGAATATAAGATTAACAAGAGCTATTCGCAGGCGGTAGTGATGAGCGATGACAAAGAGCGTGTGATTGCAGTATATGCATTAACCGGCGCAGATAACAGTAAGACACTTTTGGCAGTCACTAAGCAAGGCATGTGCGCTAATATGAGCACAGATGATATTCCGGTTCAGGGCAGAAGGTCAAAAGGCGTCAAGACAATAGCCCTTGCAGAAAATGATTCGCTGGTTTTTGCGGGGTATGTCGAGGATGTGGGCGAGCTGATTGTTATCAATTCCAAAGGAGAGGGCAAGCGTGTGCTTATCGCCGATTTGCCTGTAACAAAGAGAAACCGTAAAGGTACAAGGTTATTTGACGAGGTGTTCTTCGCGGATACCGTAACAATGCCATACATGCTGGCTTTGGTTACCGAGAATGAAGAAATCGAGATGATATCCACCGAGATGATAATGATTTTTGGTATTAATGACAGCGGAGAGGGCCTTGTTTCGTCATCGCTGTTCAAGCTGGTCAAAGTTGCGCGTCACAAAATTGATAAGGAGTAAATTATATGGATAACAAAAGCTATGTGAATCCGCTCATAACCCGTTATGCTTCCAAACAGATGTCGGCAGTCTTCTCTGACGATAACAAGTTCGGACTTTGGCGCAGGCTGTGGGTAGCGCTTGCCGAAAGCGAGCGGGAGCTTGGACTCAATATCACCGAAGAGCAGATTGCATCCATGCGCGCCAATGTCGATAATATCGACTACGCGCTTGCCGCGGCTAAAGAAAAAGAAATCCGCCATGATGTTATGGCTCATATATTTGCCTTCGGAGAGGCGGCGCCCCTTGCAAAGCCGATAATTCACTTGGGCGCTACCAGCTGTTATGTAGGCGACAACGCTGATATCATAGTATTTAGACAGGCTGTAAAAATCATTCTTGGAAAGGTAATCAGCGTGGTAAAGAAGCTTTCGGACTTTGCTATGAAATATAAGGCGCTGCCGACGCTTGGTTTTACGCATTATCAGCCGGCGCAGCTCGTTACCGTGGGCAAAAGAGCTACGCTTTGGATACAGGATTTGTTAAGTGACATTGACAGTCTTGAATACCTTGACAAAGCGCTCAAGCTGAGGGGAGCGAAGGGAACAACGGGCACGCAGGCCTCCTTCATGCAGTTATTTGACAATGATTTTGACAAGGTAAAGCAGTTGGACGCAATGATAGCGCAAAAAATGGGTATAGAGGGTGTCTTTGAGGTTACAGGTCAGACCTATCCCCGTAAGGCGGATTACACATTGCTGTCGGCATTGTCCGCGGTAGCGCAAAGCGCTTTCAAATTCAGCTCCGACATAAGACTGCTGCAGAGCATGAAAGAAGTTGAGGAGCCCTTTGAGACCGCGCAGGTTGGCTCTTCAGCAATGGCATACAAGCGCAACCCAATGCGTTCGGAGCGCATCTCTTCTCTTGCAAGATTCGTGCTGAGTCTGCCCATCAATGCCGCGATTACTTCGGGCACACAGTGGTTTGAGCGCACTTTGGACGATTCGGCTAACAGGCGCATCGCTATTCCGCAGGCATTTCTTGCAGTGGACGCAATACTGGAGCTTTATCTCAATATCGCCGATAATATGGTAGTATACGAGAAGGTCATACACAAGCATATAATGGAAGAATTACCTTTTATGGCTACCGAGACAATCCTTATGGAGGGCGTCAAGGCAGGCGGAGACCGCCAGAGACTGCACGAAAAGATAAGGACGCATTCGATGGAGGCGGCGAAGAGGGTCAAGGTAGAGGGGCAAAGCAACGACCTCATCGAGAGATTGAAGCAGGATGCGGACTTTGCGGTTATCGCGAACAGGATTGACTGTATTATGTCGCCGGAGAGCTTCACCGGAGCGGCGGCATTGCAGGTGGAGAGCTATGTCAACGGTACAGTTAAGTGTTATCTTGACAAATATAAGGATTATACAGGCGCGGTAGGCGTAGTCAATGTATAAGCTATCGCCGTCTTCGGATATAGTGTGTCAGCTGCTGCAGTTCGATAAAGAAAACCATCGCTGTC
>CAYTUT010000038.1:5149-11587 GCA_964441295.1 uncultured Christensenellaceae bacterium
CTTAATAAAAAATGCCAACTTATTGTTGACATTTTGTGGCAGGGGAGACGCGATTATAGGTAAGCAGGGCTGACAAAAAGAGTGTAGCATGGATATAAAGTTATAGTGTGTCAGCTGCTGCAGTTCGATAAAGAAAACCATCGCTGTCCTTAATAAAAAATGCCAACTTATTGTTGACATTTTGTGGCAGGGGAGACGCGATTCGAACACGCAGCCGGCGGTTTTGGAGACCGCTGCTCTACCATTGAGCCACTCCCCTATATGGTATATATGCCTTAACATTATAAAGCATAAAATAGGCTAAGTCAATAAAAAAGTGCAGGTAATATTATGGGAAAATTCAAAATAGGAATAATAGGTTGCGGCAATATGAGCACCGCCATATGGCAGGGTATACTGGATGCAGGTCTTGCAGTAGGTACGGAGATTATTGTCAGCGATGCCGATGAAAATAAGCTGCGTCAAGCCGCCGAAAGAGGAATAACAGTGAGTTCGAACAATTCGGGCACGCTTGATGCCGAATACATTATTTTGGCTGTGAAGCCGCAGATTTTTCCGCTTGCTGCCGCAGATATTCGCGATAGGGTCGGTGATTCGGTTTTAATCAGCATAATGGCGGGCATAACCATTGACAAGATTAGACAGCTGACCGGCGCGGAGAGTATTGCGCGCATCATGCCCAACACGCCTTGCATGATTAAAAGGGGTGTGTCGGCAATAAGCTTTGACGGGGTCAAGGAGAGCAAAAAAGAATATGTTATATCGCTGTTTGCAAGCATCGGAGAGGTGATCGAGCTGCCTGAGTCAAAATTCGATGCGGTTACCTCGGTGAGCGGCAGCGGACCGGCGTATGTGTATATGTTTCTAGACGGCATGATTAAGGGCGGAATGGCTGGCGGTCTGACCTTTGAAGAGTCCAAAAAGCTTGCCGTTGCGACCATGCAGGGAGCGGCAGAAATGGTAAGAATGATAGAAACCCCGATTGACGAATTGATAAACGCCGTATGCAGTAAGGGAGGCACGACTATCGAGGCAGTAAACATTTATCGTGAAAAAGGGCTTACTGACATAATAATCGAGGGGATACAGGCATGCCGTCGCCGTTCGGAGGAGTTGTCAAAGCTGTGAAAGAAGTAGATATATATACAGACGGCGCGTGCAGCGTCAATCCCGGCAAAGGCGGTTGGGCGGCGATACTTATATATAAAGGGACAGAAAAGGCGATAAGCGGGGGAGAGCTAATTACTACCAATAACCGTATGGAACTGACCGCCGTTATCAAAGGATTGGCGGCGCTCAAGGAAAAATGCTTAGTCAGGCTGTACAGTGATTCGGCATATGTTGTCAACGCTGTCAATAACGGCTGGCTTACAGAATGGAAAAAGAAGGGCTGGCGCACTCTCGGTAAGGAAGATGTCAAAAATGTTGACCTTTGGGAGGAGCTTATAGGGTATTTGTCGTCTCAAAAGGTAACATTTATTAAGGTTAAGGGGCATTCTGACAACATATACAACAATAGATGCGACGAGCTTGCGCGAAAAGAGATAAAGGCACTGGGTGATTAATTATGGAAAAAAAGGCCAAAAAGCTAAAATTTACACCAAAACAGAAAAAACGGCTTGTTATGACTCTCATTCTTGGTGTTATGCTTGTAACGGCGTGCGTTTTTTTGTTTAACCTGCTTAATTACGCATTGACGATAGGCATTATCACCATAGCGCTCACCGTAGTGGCGGGAGCAATATTCGGCATTACCAAATCGGACGGTCTGTTCAAGATAATGATGACAACAATATATGTTGCAATAGTATTCGTTATTGCCGTTGTCATTCTAGACCGTTCGGGATTTATTCACCGCTTTGACAGCACTGAGGCTTTTGTGGATTATATTAATAATTCGGGCGGAGTCGCCGAGTTGCTGTTTTTGCTGATACAATTTTTGCAGGTTACCTTTATTCCCATACCTTCAACTATTACAACGGTGGGCGCGACATTTCTGTTCCCGCAGTTTTGGAAGGCTTTTATTCTCGCGACCTCGGGGCTCATTATCGGCTCGATGTTTGCATTTTTCTTGGGCAGAGTGTTCGGCGTCAGGCTTGCCAATTGGCTAGTCGGCGAAGAGACAATGACCAAGTACCAAAAGTTTATGAAGGGCAAGGACAAAATAATCCTATTTTATATGTTCTTATTCCCCTTTTTTCCCGATGATTTTCTCTGTCTGCTAGCCGGATTGACCAATATGAGCTACCTCGGATTTTTCGTAATGATGGTTTTTACGCGCTCTATTGGTACGGCAGGTACAATATTTATGGCAAAGGGTGTGTTGAGAATACCTTTTGAAGGTTGGGGCATCCCTATTTGGATTGCGCTTATTGCGATAGTATTTGCCCTATTTATTCTTACCGTCAAGTACAGCTCCAAAATTGAAGAATTCATGATGAAATTTGTGGATAAATTGACTTTTAAGAGCAAAGCTAAGTCCATAATTGACAAGGTGAACAGCGCGAAAGACGAGGCAGAACAGCAGAATGAAGGTGTTGCAATGCCGCACTCTGACGCTGATAATGACCTTGCGGAGAAGGCAGTCGTCGCGCCCTTTCCAATTAATCACGGTGAGTCTGATAAAGATGCCGATTCGCCGTAGGCTTCAGCGGAAAAAAAATTTTTAATTTGTGCGAATAATTGAAGCCGTGTTGCTTATCCTAACAATCGAGGTGAACAATATGAGCGACAAAAACGGTCTCTGGGAATTGTTTAGAAATACCGGTTTACCCGAAGCCTATATGGCGTATCGTGAGCAAACGGTCAGAACACAAAGGGAAACAGAAAAGAATGGAGAACAAATATAACGCTCTATCGCTTAGAGCCGTAGATTACGGCGAAAGTGACAAAATTGTTACCTTATTAACCTTGGAGAGAGGCAAAATCGTAATAAAAGCTCGCGGAGTACGATCCGCCAAGGCAAAATTGCGATATGCCGTCTCTCCTCTGTGTTTTGGGATGTACATAATAGCCGAGAAGGGCGGCAAAGGCACATTGGCTGCCTGCGACATGTATGACAGCTTCCCCTGCGTTGCAGAAAATTTGGACAAGTTTTACATTGCTTCGGTGATTATTGAGTGCGCTGACAAATTCTCCGAGGAGGACGGCGCCGATTCGCAATTTTTCTTCTTTATTATCAATTCTGTCAAAAATTTGTGTTACGGAGAACAAGACCCGCTTATCGCCGGAGCGACTTTTTTGATAAAACTTCTTGCAGCGCTCGGGTATGCGGTTAATAGCGGAGATAGAGCGCTTTGCAATCCTTGCTTTGATTATGGCTGCGGGATGATTGTAGAGCATAACGACGGCATAAAAAATTATGAAAAACTGACGGTCAAAGAAGCTAAGCTGTTTGCGGATCTCTCCGGCGGCAGTATCAACAATGGAGCGCTCAGCACGGAGATAAAAAAAATATTTTTTGTACTAGCAAAGTATATCTTTTTTACTACGGGCAAAAAATTATTCGCATTAAAAGAATTGATAGCAGTTATCAGATAGCTGTCAAAGATTGTCGGCTGCAAGGACAAATGCGCTTTTTTAGCGGAGAATGCGCAAAACGAGCAAATATTTTGTAAATGTACCTATTATAACTTGTCAAAACCTGCCAATTATATTATTATATATAAAGTATATCAAATTTTAGTTATTACAATTTTTAGGAGGATATTTTAGATGAAGTTTGTTTATCTTTTTAATGAAGGTAACGGAAAAATGCGCGAGCTTCTTGGCGGTAAGGGCGCCAATCTTGCCGAAATGACCAATCTCGGTATGCCTGTGCCCCAAGGTTTTACGATTACAACCGAAGCTTGTACTCAGTATTACAAGGACGGAGAGGCAATCAACGAGGAGATTCAGGCTCAAATTATGGAATATATCGCAAAGTTAGAGGGTATTGCCAACAAAAAGTTCGGTGATTTGGACAACCCTCTTTTAGTATCCGTGCGCTCAGGCTCCAGGGCCTCTATGCCCGGTATGATGGATACCATTCTCAACCTCGGTATGAACGATGAGGTTGTAGAGCGCTTTGCCGCGAAGACTAACAACCGCCGTTTTGCTTTTGACTCTTACCGCCGCTTTATCCAAATGTACTCTGACGTGGTTATGGAAGTCGGCAAAAAGTACTTTGAGGAGCTCATTGACAAAATGAAGTCCAAGAAAGGAATCAAGCACGACACAGACCTTACGGCTGATGACCTTGCCGAGCTTGCAGCTCAGTTTAAGGCAGAGTACAAGGCAAAAATCGGCAGTGATTTTCCGCAGGATCCCAAAGAGCAACTTATGGGCGCAATCAGAGCGGTTTTCCGCAGCTGGAATAACCCCCGCGCTATTTACTATAGAAGAATGAATGACATCCCCAGCGATTGGGGTACAGCTGTCAATGTGCAGATGATGGTGTTCGGCAATATGGGCAACACATCGGGCACCGGCGTGGCGTTTTCGCGTAATCCTTCCACAGGCGAAAAGGGCTTGTACGGCGAATATCTCATGAATGCGCAGGGAGAGGATGTGGTGGCAGGCGTACGCACCCCGCAGACTATTGACCAACTCAAAAACGAGAATCCTGATGTTTTTGCTCAGTTCGAGGTAATCGTCAACAGACTGGAGAAGCATTACAGAGATATGCAGGACATGGAATTCACAATCGAAGAAGGCAAACTGTTTATGCTGCAGACACGCAACGGAAAGAGGACGGCGGCAGCTGCTCTCAGAATTGCTTGCGACCTCGTAGACGAAGGAATGATCAGCGAGAAAGAGGCTGTATTGATGATTGACCCAAAACAGCTTGACGCATTACTGCATCCTCAATTCGATGCCAAAGCCCTTAAAGCGGCAACTCCTATCGGAGCGGCTCTTCCCGCATCTCCGGGCGCAGCATGCGGTAAGGTAGTGTTTACAGCGGAAGACGCTGTCGAGTGGGCTAAGAACGGAAGTAACGTTGTTCTTGTCAGACTTGAGACCTCTCCCGAGGACATAGAGGGTATGAACTATGCTAAAGGTATATTGACAGTACGCGGAGGTATGACTTCTCATGCGGCGGTCGTAGCGCGCGGAATGGGTACCTGCTGTGTATCCGGTTGCGGCGAAATAGAGATAAATGAGCATGCCAAGTACTTTACACTTGCGGGCAGAACCTTCAAAGAGGGCGACTTTATATCGCTTGACGGCTCCACCGGCAAAATATACGGCGAAGCGATTAAGACTGTGCCTGCTTCGGTCAGCGGAGATTTCGGCAGACTTATGGCATGGGCCAACAAATTCCGTTCTTTGAAAGTCAGAACCAACGCAGATACCCCCAAGGACGCGGCTCAAGCAAGAAGCTTCGGCGCAGAAGGTATCGGTCTTTGCCGTACCGAGCACATGTTCTTTGAGGCGGACCGTATTGCGGCATTCCGCGAGATGATAGTATCCAAGACTGTTGCGCAAAGAGAGACGGCGCTTGCCAAGCTGTTGCCCATGCAGCAGGGCGATTTTGAGGCAATTTATGAGGCAATGGAAGGCTATCCTGTGACAATCAGATTCCTTGACCCTCCTCTTCACGAGTTTTTGCCCACGGATGAGGGCGATATCAAGGCGCTTGCCAACGAAATGAAGATTACCGTCGAGGCATTGAAGAATATTATTACTTCCCTGCATGAGTTCAACCCAATGATGGGTCACCGCGGATGCCGTCTTGCAGTAACATATCCCGAAATCGCAGCTATGCAGACCAAGGCTGTTATTCAAGCCGCTTTGGCAGTCAGCGCTAAGCATCCGGAGTGGGATTTGGTACCCGAGATTATGATTCCCTTAATTGGCGACATAAAAGAGCTGGAGTATGTTAAGAATGTCGTTGTCAAGGTCGCGGACGAGTGTATCGCGAAGAGCAATAGAATTCTCAAGTACTCAGTCGGTACAATGATAGAAATCCCGAGAGCGGCATTGACTGCTGACGAAATAGCCAAAGAAGCAGAGTTTTTCAGCTTCGGTACTAATGACCTTACCCAGATGACTTTCGGCTTCAGCCGCGACGATGCAGGTAAGTTCTTGGATGCATATTATGAGAAGAAGATATATGAGTCTGATCCTTTTGCGAGACTCGACCAAAACGGTGTAGGCAAGCTGGTCAAGACCGCTTGCGAACTCGGCAAAAAGACCCGCCCCGAAATCAAGCTGGGTATTTGCGGCGAGCACGGCGGAGACCCCTCTTCGATAACCTTCTGCCACAATACCGGACTTAATTATGTTTCCTGCTCACCGTTCAGAGTGCCTATCGCTATACTTGCTGCAGCTCAGGCAAACCTGAAAAACCCCAGATAGTTGCAAAAGCTATCAATACCTAATAATCACAATGCGCCGCGGTATCACGCGGCGCATTTTACTGATTATCGAAGAAGCGCAGGGGAGGCTTTTATAGTT
>CAYTUT010000039.1:0-11546 GCA_964441295.1 uncultured Christensenellaceae bacterium
ACATCGTGTCAACATTATTGACACACCCGGGCATGTGGACTTTACGGTAGAGGTAGAACGCTCTCTTAGAGTCCTTGATGGTGCGGTTGCGGTTTTCTGCTCCGTTGGCGGTGTAGAACCTCAATCCGAGGCGGTTTGGCGTCAGGCGACAAAGTATAATGTTCCGAGAATAGCTTTTGTCAACAAGATGGACATTGAAGGCTCTAACTTTGATAGAGTCGTCGAAATGATGCGCAACAAGCTTAACGCGAATGCAGCCCCTATCCAGCTGCCGATAGGCAAAGATAAGAGCTTTTGCGGTATTATCGACCTCGTCCTGATGAACGCGACGATGTACACCGATGACGGCGAAGACGGCGAAGTCAAAGTCGTCGAAATCCCTGACGAATACAGGGAAAAAGCATTGCGGATGCGTAGTCAGCTTGTCGAGAAGGTCGCCGAATTCGACGAAACTTTGATGGACAAGTACATCATGGAAGAGATTGTCGGAGAAGAAGAGCTGAAAGCCGCTATCCGCAAGGCAACGATTAATAATTGCTTAGTGCCGGTATTGTGCGGCACGGCATTCCGCAACAAGGGAGTGCTGAAATTGCTGGATGCGGTCAAGGACTATATGCCTTCCCCTCTCGATATCGGCAAGACAGCCGGACACAATCCGAAAGATCTCGACAAAGAGGTCTTGCGCAGCGCATCGGTCAACGAGCCTTTCTCGGCTATTGCTTTCAAGATTATGGCAGAACAGCACGTTAAGCTGGTCTTCATCAGGGTTTACAGCGGGGTAGTGCGCGAAGGCGATGTGGTATTCAATCCCAACAAAAACATTAAAGAACGGATATCCCGCATATACCGCATGCATGCTGTGGACAGGATACAGATTGATGAGTTGGTTGCGGGTGAAATAGGCGCCGTGGTCGGTCTTGACAAGACAGTTACAGGCAATACAATATGCGATGTGAGAAATCAAGTCGTGTACGGCGAGATGATATTCCCCGAGCCGGTAATACGTCAGGCAATCGAGCCTAAGACAAAGGCCAGCCAAGCGAAGATGAGCGCCGCATTTCAGGCGCTTGCTGAGGAAGACCCCACATTCAAGACCTATGTGGATGCTGAGACAGGTCAGACAATCATTGCGGGGATGGGCGAGCTTCATCTTGAGATAATTGTGGACAGGCTCAAGCGTGAATACAAGGTCGAGGCGGTAATCGGCAAGCCTCAAGTATCCTACAGGGAGAAATTCGCAGGCATTGCAAGCGTCGAGGGCACATGTATCCGGCAGACCGGCGGCAAGGGGCAATACGGCAAGTGCAAGGTGCAATTCGAGCCCATTCAAGTAGGCGGCGGATTCGAGTTCGTCAATAAGACAACGGGCGGTATACTCGGCAAGGAGTATGTCAACGCAATAAAAGACGGTATCCTTGAGGCAACTAAAAACGGCTGTTACGGATATGAGGTGCTGGACTTTAGAGCGACAGTGTTCGACGGCGCTACGCATGAGGTGGATTCTTCGGAGATGGCTTTCAGAATAGCCGGAACTGACGCTTTCCGCAAGGCGATTGCGCAAGTAGGCACGGCGCTGCTTGAACCGATTATGAAGGTGGAGATTGTGGTCCCCGAGAATTATCTTGGCGATGTAATGGGCTCAATCACCGCGCGAAACGGCCGCATCAAGGGACTTAACAACGAGTGCGGAGTGCAGATTGTTGACTGCGAGGTGCCGTTGAGAGAGATGTTCGGTTATGCCACCGATTTGAGGACAGTTTCTTCAGGAAGAGCCACTTTTTCCATGCGTTTTAGCTGCTATGACGAAGTACCTGAGGAAATAAAAAATAAAATATTTTATTAGTCAATATAATTGATTATTAAAAAAAAATCTGCTAATATATTAATAAATATGTTAAATACGGCCATAAAGTAAACGGTTAAGTAAGTTTTTAGGAGGATTATACAATGGCAAAGCAAAAATTCGACAAAAGCAAAGTGCATGTTAATGTTGGTACAATTGGTCACGTTGACCATGGTAAGACAACTCTGACCGCTGCTATCACAATGTACGGCGCGCACACTGGTAATGCGGCTGTCATGAAATATGAAGACATAGACAAGGCTCCCGAAGAGAAAGCAAGAGGTATAACAATCAACACCGCGCACGTTGAGTATCAGACAGCGAAAAGACATTATGCGCATGTTGACTGCCCCGGTCACGCAGACTATGTTAAAAACATGATCACTGGCGCTGCTCAGATGGACGGCGCGATACTTGTTGTCGCAGCGACCGATGGTCCTATGCCTCAGACAAGAGAGCACATTCTTCTTGCAAGACAGGTTGGCGTTCCTTATATTCTCGTATTCCTTAACAAGTGCGACCAGGTTGATGACGAAGAATTGCTTGAGCTCGTAGAGATGGAAGTCAGAGAGCTTCTTGACAAGTATGAGTTCCCGGGTGATGCTACCCCTGTTATCAGAGGTTCCGCGCTGCTTGCAATGCAGGACGGTTTGAGCGGCAAGTTCGACACTGCGCATTGGGACTGCATAAGAGCATTATTGGATGCTATTGACACATATATACCGGACCCCGAGCGCGCTACAGACAAGCCGTTCTTGATGCCTGTTGAAGATGTATTCACCATCACAGGCCGTGGTACCGTTGCTACGGGCCGCGTTGAGAGAGGCACAGTTAAGGTAGGCGACAAAGTTCAAATAGTTGGTCTCTCCACAGAGGCTCGCGAGACTACCGTAACCGGCGTTGAGATGTTCCGCAAGCTTCTTGATTATGCTGAGGCAGGCGACAATATCGGCGCATTGCTCCGCGGTGTTGAGCGTAAAGATATCGAGAGAGGACAGGTTCTTGCGAAGCCCGGCTCCATTAAGCCCCATACTTTCTTCGATTCACAGGTTTATGTACTGACCAAGGAAGAAGGCGGCCGTCATACTCCGTTCTTCAACGGCTATCGTCCCCAGTTCTATTTCAGGACAACCGACGTTACCGGCAATATCGCTCTTCCCAAGGGTGTTGAGATGGTAATCCCAGGCGATAACATCAATATGGAAATCAAGCTTATCACTCCTATCGCTATAGAGCCCGGTCTCCGTTTTGCTATCCGCGAAGGCGGCCGTACAGTAGGTTCGGGCGTTGTTGCCAACATACTTGAATAATATTTAAGCCAAATTATAGCTAATAATAACGCCGCACTGCAATATGTGCGGCGTTGCTATTTGTCATCTTGTCTCATACATGATCGTCCTTCAAGCTATCGCCCGACTAGTAATTAAGGAGATTTATTCCAAATATTTGCAAAAGAAGTTGTCCAAATTCGTTGACAGTATTACTAGTATATGATATTCTAATTAAGCACCGTTCGGCGTGCAATTTTTTTTAATGGAGGTGTTTGTAATGGCAACTAAAGAAGCAAGAGCAAGAATAACCCTTTCTTGTACAGAATGCAAACAGCGCAATTACAATAACAAAAAGAATAAGAAAAATACTCCTGACAGAATCGAACTGAGCAAATATTGTCCGTTCTGTAAGAAGCATACTCTTCACAAAGAGTCAAAGTAATTGGAGGATACATGGCTAAAGCTAATGTGGTTAACACAAAGAAGCCTAATATATTCAAGAGAATTGCCAAAGGTTGGAGAGAGATAGTCTCTGAGCTGAAGAAAGTAACTTGGCCCACTTTTGGCAAGGTATTGGCGCAGACCGGAGTAGTTTTGGTAGTCGTACTATTTTTCTTAATTGTTATTGGCGCATTTGATTTTGGATTAACGAAGCTGCTTGAACTGCTAGTCGGAGCTAACAGCTGATGGAGTCGGTTATGGAAGATAAAAGCAGTCAAGCCAGTTGGTATGTTCTGCATACTTACTCAACCTATGAGTTGGCAGTAAGAGACAACATCTTGAAGATGGTTGAGAACAACGGTCTTCAGGATTATATCTTTGATGTCGTTGTTTTGGAGGAAGAAGAGGTATCTGAATCCAATGGCAAGCGCAAAGTGGTGCTTAAGAAAAAGTATCCCACATACGCATTCATCAAGATGATATACACAGACCACATATATTATATGGTCACGCGTATTCGTGGAGTAACGGGCTTTGTAGGTCCGGGCGGAAGACCGGAAGCATTGTCTCCCGATGAGGTAAGACGAATGGGTCTTGAGAAGGTCAAGGCCGAAGATCTCGGCATTAAGCCCGGAGATCAGGTACGCATTATTTCGGGCGCTTTCGAGAGCTATTACGGCGAAGTGCACGAGATCGACTTTGAGAAAAGTCTTGTTAAGGTTATTCTCTCTATGTTCGGCAAACCTACGCCAATAGAGTTGGAATTTAATCAGATAGAGAAAGCATAAGAGGCAACTCTTATAATTGGGAGAAAGGTAAATATTCTATGCCTTTCGTTACAACCAAGACATAGTTAGGAGGTATTACTATGGCAAAGAAAATTAACGCAATAGTCAAGCTACAGCTCCCGGCAGGCAAGGCAACCCCGGGTCCGCCCGTAGGCTCGACATTAGGCCCGCACGGAGTAAACATACCGGGCTTTACTAAAGAATTCAACGAAAAGACTTCGAGCAAGGTCGGATTGATTATACCTGTGGTTGTCACAATATATTCTGACCGCACCTTTACATTCATCCTCAAGACTCCTCCTGCGCCAGTGCTCATCAAGAAGGCATGCGGAATCGAGAGCGGCTCTGCAAAGCCCAACAAGGACAAGGTCGCCAAAATCACCCGCGCCCAAATTGAAGAGATAGCAAAGCTCAAGATGCCGGACCTTAACGCAGGTTCGCTAGAGACGGCGATGAGTATGATAGCAGGCACGGCCCGTTCTATGGGCATTGTCGTGGTAGACTAAGGAGGTAGACTATGAAAGTAGGTAAGAGATATAAAGAGGCCTCCGCAAAGGTTGAGGCAGGAAAAATATACGAAAGCGCAGAAGCAATCAAAGTGGTGGTGGACACTGCTACTGCAAAGTTTGATGAGACTGTAGAGCTTCATGTTAGACTGGGTGTTGACCCGCGCCATGCTGACCAACAGGTTAGAGGCGTTGTAGTGCTCCCCAACGGCACCGGCAAAAAGGTTAGAGTGCTGGTAATTGCTAAAGGCGAGAAGGCAGACGAGGCAACAGCGGCAGGCGCGGACATCGTCGGCGGCGAAGAGATTATCGCGAAGATTCAGAAGGACAACTGGTTCGAATTCGACGCTTGTATCACCACTCCCGATATGATGGGTATGGTAGGTAGAATCGCAAGGCTTTTGGGACCTAAGGGCTTGATGCCTAACCCCAAGTCCGGCACAGTTACCCAGGATCTTGCTAAGGCAATTAAGGAAATCAAAGCCGGTAAGGTCGAGTACAGACTGGACAAGACCGCAATCATCCATGTTCCGATAGGCAAGGTCTCCTTCGGAGCAGAGAAGCTCAACGAAAACTTTGTAACGGTTATGGACGCCATTATCAAAGCGAAGCCGTCAGCTGCTAAGGGTCAATACCTGAGAAGCATCGCGCTCGCCAGCTCAATGGGCCCCGGCGTTAAAGTAAGCTATAACAAACAATAGTCTAAAAACGGTTGACAATATAGTTGTCAGACAATATAATAACTATACATTCAAAGACAGTAAGCGGCGTCAGCCATAATCATTGAGAGCTTACCGAGGTGTAAAATTCAATCTAATTGGTTTTTTCGTCCTCTTGTCTTTGATGAGAGGACTTATTTTTTGATTGTGACCGCGATACACAGAGCGGAATTGAATAGGAGGTAAAGGCATGGCATCGAAAGCAATCTTTGAACAAAAAAAGCAAATTGTTGAAGAGATTAAAGCCAAGGTTAAGACTGCGAAATCCATGGTATTAGTGGATTACAAGGGCATTAATGTTAAGAATGATACCGAACTCCGCGCAAAAATGCGCGAAGCGGATATTGAATACAGAGTGCTGAAGAACAAACTTGTAAAAATCGCATTGAATCAACTTGGATATACCGAGCTTGACAAGGATTTGGAAGGCACAACAGCAATAGCTTTTGCAAAAAGCGACCCCGTGGCCCCGGCGAAAATTATCATGGAAGCCATTGATAAGTATAAAAAGCTTACAATAAAAAGCGGCATGGTAGAAGGCACCCCGATAACTGCAGAGGGTGTTAAGGAGCTGGCGGAGCTTCCCCCCAAGGAAGTTTTGGTGGCGAAGGTATTGGGAATGCTGCAAGCGCCCATTACGGGTTTTGTAAGAGTACTCAATGCAGGTACAGTAGGCGGATTGGCAATAGCATTAAAGCAAATCGCAGAGCAGAAATAATGCGCAACTATTAATTTTGAAAATATATGGAGGATATAAAAATGGCAGATTTGAATAAAATGATAGAGGAAATTAAAGGTATGACAGTATTGGAGCTTAACAATCTTGTTAAGGCTCTAGAGACAGAATTCGGTGTAAGCGCAGCGGCTCCCGTAGCGGCAGCAGCAGGTCCCGTAGCGGCAGCAGCAGCTCCCGTTGTTGAGGAACAGACTGAGTTCACAGTTATTTTGAAGGAAGTTGGCGCTAACAAAATCGGCGTTATCAAGGCGGTTCGTGAGTTGACAGCTCTTGGTCTTGCAGAGGCAAAGGCGTTGGTTGACGGCGCTCCCAAGGCAGTGAAAGAGAATGTTTCCAAGGAAGATGCGAAGAAGGCCGAAGATGCACTGAAGGCTGCAGGTGCAGTAGTGGAAGTAAAATAATTGCATCAAAACAGTTAATGTTAAAAAGCGGAGCAGCAATGCTCCGTTTTTTTTGCTTTGAGGCAAATTGACAAGTTAACGCAATGCGTCCGCTACAAAACAAATCCGCATCCGGCTTAGCGGATGCGGATACTTGGATGCTGTTTGGCGTAGGGTTGCCGCGTAGAGAGTATGTAATTACTCCGCTTCGACAACCAAATTGACGCGAGCGGTTACTTCGTGGTACAGCTTGATTTCTATCATTTCTCTGCCGACTCTTTTAATAGGGTCCTTAAGGACGATGTTTTTCTTGTCGACATTGTAGCCTAGCTCATTTAGTGCGGAGGCGATTTCCTTAGAGGTAACACTGCCGAATATTTTACCGCTTTCGCCGCATTTGACCTTTACTCTCACCGTTGCGGTCGATAAGGCGTCCTTTGTCTTTAAGGCGTCTTCCTTAGCCTTTTTGGCTTTGGCAGCTTCAGCTGCTTTTTTTTGATTGACCTCGTTGAGAACGCTGTTGCTCGCGTTGATTGCGATCTTTCTCGGAATCAAAAAGTTATCGGCATAGCCGTCACTTACTGTAATTATGTCACCCTTTTTGCCTTTGCCTTTAAGGTCTTCAAGTAATACAACTTTCATACAAATTCCTCCTTGGGTTATTCTACCATAATTCCCGCACAGATTCAATGTATATTTATCTATTGCGCAAAATAAGTAATAATTTTTACTCACTTGTTAATAATAACATTGCACCAGGAGGGAAAAATGAAAGGACTAAAATGCACAACGGGGAATTGCGAATACAACAGCCACAATCATTGCATGGCGGGCATTATCGATATATCGGAGAGCGCGGTATGCAAAACTAAGGTGAAACGGGAAGGCGGCGCATTGTCACAGATTTTTGCCGAATATGAGGCGGCGCCCGATATAGATATGCTTGACGGAGTGGAGACAATAGTGCAGTGTGACGCGGATTGTCTGTACAATACCAATCACATTTGCAATAGAGAGAACCTTAGCGTTGAGGACTCCATTATCCGTACAAAGTGCTTCAGCCGAAAAAAACCCGAATAAATATGTGGGAAGACATTTGGCGCGTTTCTACTTGCGCTAAATATTCAAAAAACGCTTAATATTGCAAGAAAGAATTTTTCTCCTGGTTTCTTCGGTCAAATCGAGAGACAGGAATCTTTCGAGCTCCTCCTTGTGATCCCACATTGGATAATCGCAGGCGAAGAAAAAACGTTCTTCGCCTAGCGTTTTTATAATATCGACGGCTTTTTGCGGAGAGAGGGCAAAAAGTGAAGAACAAGTATCGAAGTACATATTGTCTAAGCCCTTGTAGCACTCTATTAGCTCCCACATCGTGTAGCCTCCCATATGCGCGGCAATACATTTGAGCCGGGGGTATTGAATAGCGATATTGGTCAGTCTGTACGGATGAGAATAATCATATCGGTCATCTCCGACATGAAATAATATGGGCAGTTTTCCTTGCGCGTTTCGGTATATTTTGTGCGCTTTTTGCTCATCTATATAAAACTTTTGAAAATCCGCGTGCAGTTTGATTCCCTTAAGATTTTGTGACGCGCACCTATCGATCTCCCTTAATATCGCTTCTTCCTCCATATCCGGATGCAATGTCATATATCCTATAAGCTGAGGGCAGCTTTTTACAGCGTCAATAATAAAGTTATTGATGCTCGCGACCTGATTGACGCTTGTTGCGGTGCTGTGAACTATGTATTTTTGCACTCCGACCTTTGCGCCTGAGTGCAGAAGTCCTGTAATACTTCCGTTGCACTTCATAGGCAAATGATAAAATTCGCCTATAGCGTTGGAGGCCCTATGGGCGATTTTTTCGGGGAATATATGAGAATGTGAGTCAATAATATCGTAGTGATTATTCATATCGTGCTTGTCCATTTGTAAGTGTATGTTTTTGCTACTCAAAGCACAGCATTTTGAGCGCAAGTCTGTATATTTTGGCCATTTTTACAAAGTTTTCCAGCGTAATATACTCGTTGACGCGGTGCGCCAAGCTCTCTTCAGAGGGGAAGGTAGAGCCAAAAGCAACTGCTTGAGGCAAAGCCCTTGCATAAGTTGCCCCTCCTATCGCGATAGGCTCGGCAGACTCTCCCGTCACCTCGCTGTACGCTTTGAGCAATGTTTGAACAAGCGTGTTATCGGCGGGGACATGCAGGCTGTTGTGGAAATGCACAACCTTGACATCTGCAAAATCAAAATAATCTTTTAGTCGGCATGTTATATCGTCTTGAGTGTACGATATCGGGTACCTTATGTCCAGCCCGACTTTTATTTTTTGGTCTTCGCACTTGATATAACCGGCATTGAGGGTAAGCAATCCGCTGACCGTGTCCGATAAGCCGAGATTGCATTGTCTGCCGTTATAATCGGATAGCCCCAATCCAAGATGAGCAAGCTTTTCGTCGAGCGAAAGCATTAATTGCAGCAGCTTGACCAGCGCATTATCGCCTTTTTGGGGGAGTGAGCCGTGGACGGATTTGCCCTTCGCGGTTACTTTGTATCTATCGCCTTCCTTAGCTAGCTTAATATCGTGGCGCATTGCGTAAATGATTGCTACATCAGATATTGTATTGAGCGTTGCTTCGGCATAATCAGGCACAACATTGACCCTATCGCCTGATTTGATGCTATGAATGCACTCGGGCTTGTCGAAAGTCAGCTCATAATGCGCTAAGCCTTTTTCGCAGTTGATTACGGGGAAGTTGCCATCGGGTGAAAAAGCCATTACGGGGACGTCTTCGGTGGATAGGTACCTTTCTATACATTTCCAGCCCGTCTCTTCATTGCAGCCAAAGATAAACCGTATTCGCTTTGTGGGCTTCAAGCCCTCGTCCAAGAGCGATTTAAGCGCATAAAGGCTGGCTATAAAGGGGCCCTTGTCGTCCTCTGCGCCGCGTCCGTACAGTTTGCCGTCGGCAACAGTACCCGAGGTGGGAGGGTATAACCAGCCCTCGCCGTGCGGCACAGTATCGAGATGCGTCAGCACGCCGAACAACTCACCCTCGCCAATCTCCGCATAGCCGATATAGCCTTCCAAGTCATTGGTAGCTAGGCCCATTGATGAAGTCAGACGCAAAGCATAGTCAAGCGCCTCGCGTACGCCTTTGCCGAAAGGCGCGTTGGGATACGGAGAGGATAGCACCGAATCTATCGCAATCAATTCTTGCAATTTGGCAATCATTTCGTTAAGATATTTTTCCATAATTACTCCTTAGTTATTATACAACACTAAGCAATTATATGTAACCGTTTGGACGGAAAATAGTTTACTATTAGTGCAAAAAGTAGTAAAATAACCTTACTAATTAATGAGAGGTTGATATGGCTGAAAAGAATAACCAGCAGTTTGTCAAGGAAATAGCTGATATTAAGAGTGATTTTCCGCAATGGTATACTGATGTAGTAATAAAAACACAGTTAGTTGATTACGGTCCCGTCAAGGGCACAATGGTAATAAGACCATATGGATACGCAATATGGGAAAACATCCAGAGAGAGTTGGATAACCGTATTAAGGCTACCGGACATGAGAACGCATATTTCCCCATGTTTATACCATACAGTTTTTTGGTCAAAGAAGCCGAGCATGTGGAGGGCTTTGCGCCCGAGGTGGCGCTGGTTACGCATATCGGCTCAGAGGAGCTGCCCGAAAAGCTTGTGGTAAGACCTACCAGCGAGACGATAATTGGAAATATGTACAGCAAGTGGATTCAGAGCTGGAGAGATTTGCCGGTGATGATTAACCAGTGGGCAAATGTAGTCCGATGGGAAAAAACCACCCGCCCATTTTTGAGGACTTCAGAATTTTTGTGGCAGGAGGGTCATACCGTACATGCCAGCAATGAGGAAGCGCAGGAAGAGACACTGAAAATGCTCGATGTTTACAGAGAATTTGCCGAGAATGTGCTTGCGATACCTGTAATTGTGGGCAAGAAGAGCGAGAAAGAGAAGTTTGCCGGCGCAAAATCCACCTATACTATGGAAGCCATGATGCTGGACGGCAAGAGCCTTCAATCCGGCACCACGCATAATCTTGGGCAAAATTTCAGCAAAGCTTTTGAAATCCAATTTTTGGATAAAGATGGCGCGCTGAAGTACCCGTACCAGACGAGCTGGGGAGTATCAACGCGGCTTATCGGCGCATTGATTATGGCGCACGGCGATGAGCGGGGACTGGTTTTGCCGCCGATGGTCGCTCCAAAACAGGTGATAATAATACCAATTGCGGCGTTTAAGGGCGGCGTTGTTGAAAAGGCTGAGGAGCTTAAGCAGGCATTGCGCGCAAAGGGCATACGCGCCGAGATAGACAACCGTGACCAAAGCCCGGGCTGGAAATTCAACGAGTGGGAGATGAAAGGAGTGCCGGCGCGCATTGAGATAGGTCCGAGGGACATAGAGAGCGGTACCTGTGTGTTTGTCAGACGGGATACTCACGAAAAGAAAGCCCTAGCGCTTGATACCATTGTTTCGACGGTAATGGACGAGCTAAAGGATATCCAGTCCAATATGCTGGAAAAATCTCGAAAATTCCGCGATGCGCACATAGTTGTTTGCGATACCCTTGACCAACTCAAGAAAGCCGTTGACGGGGGCAACTTTGTCAAGGCGATGTGGTGCGGCACGGCAGAATGCGAGGCAAAGGTCAAGGAGTTCACCTCGGCTACCACTAGATGTATGCCCTTTGATCAGACGCCTGTCGGCACAAAATGCGTTTGCTGCGGCAAGGAGCTTGCAGACGGCGAGGGCTATGTGGCTTATTTTGCAAAGGCGTATTAGTACAGATTAATTACTGTAAGCAAATTTGTATA
>CAYTUT010000040.1:0-11283 GCA_964441295.1 uncultured Christensenellaceae bacterium
AAAAAGCTTTCGCGCTCATAGCAAAACCGTTTCTTCCCATTATTCCGGCGCTTTTGGCTATTTCTTCTACCTTTTCGGGTTGTTCCACGACCAAAAAGCTCCAAGGCTGGCTGTTGCATGCAGAGGGCGCAAGACGCGCCGCTTCAACACACCTCACCAGCTTTTCGTGCTCTAAGGGCATATCCGCAAAAGCTCTGCAGCTTTCCCTTTGCAAACACAGCTGTAAAAAATCGCTCATTTTCCCCTCCCCTGATTGCTATACATTAACCGTCTTGCAATCCTCAAGATATGCGTCTGCAATGCTATTGCAGTCACCGTACATAAAAATCTTGCCTTCTTTCAGCCATACAGCCTTTTGACAAAGCTTCTTAACCTGCGCCATGTTATGCGAAACAACAATAAAGGTTACGCCGTCTTTTTGCAGTTCTTGAATCTTGTCGGCGCATTTCTTCTGGAAGGGCGCGTCACCTACCGCGAGTATCTCGTCAATCAGCAAAATATCCGGCTTTACATCTACGGCAATCGAGAATCCCAGCCTTGTCAGCATACCAGACGAGTAGTTTTTCAAAGGCACATTAATAAAGGCCTCCAGTCCGGAAAACTCCACTATCCTTTCATATTTTGTCTGCATCTCTTTTTTGCTGTACCCGAGAATTGCTCCGTTAAGGAAGATATTCTCCTTGCCGGATGCGTTCATGTCAAAGCCCGCGCCAAGCTTGAGAAGCGGCGCCATTACGCCTTTTGTGTACACCTTGCCCTTAGTTGGGGTCATTATGCCGGCAATAAGCCTGAGCAGTGTGCTTTTGCCTGCGCCGTTACGACCGATTAGTGCGAGAGATTCGCCTCTTTTGACCTGTAGATTGACATCGTTAAGCACCCAAAAATCAAGGTACTCTATCTTCCTTTTGATAAATTTAATGACATATTCCTTGACATTATCAATTTTTTCGCTCGGGAGCTTGAACCGCATGGAAACATCCCTTACATCGATAAGGGTCTCCTTGTACTCGTCCAATGCGATTTTTTCCGTTTTGATACTATCCATAATCACCTAAATATGAAGTATTACTTTTTTCTTGGTCAGGCGGAATATTGCCGCGCCGACAACGAAGCTCAGTATTCCCATTCCGTAGCATATCAAATGCGCCTTCAAGGAGGGAACCTGGCCAAACAGCACTGCGGTACGGAAATAATCCAGATATCTGTACATCGGATTGAACCTTATTATCATCTGCACTTGCGGTGACAGCCGGTTGATTGCATAAAATATTGGCGTCATGTACATCCACATCAGCAACACTACATTGTAGATATGCTTAATGTCTCTAAAATGCACATATAATGCGCTTAGTACAAAGGCTATACCCATCGAAAACAGCATTATTGCGGGGATGAAAGGTAATATCATAAATATTGTCCAGTAAAATTGCACCCCTTGAGGCATTCTTACCAGCATAACCGCAATCATGGCGATCAAAGAAAACCCGAAGTTGACCAGCGACGAGGCTACATGCGAGGCAGGGAATACATAGAACGATATGCGCGTCTTGGTCAACAAGTCATAGTTGTCGACAAGGGAGGGCAATGCCGATACTGTGGCGTTGCGCATTATGTTGAAGACCATGTGTCCTGTCAGCACATACAGTGGATAATCCACGCCCTCAAGGTCGCGTCCCAAAATCTGCGAGAAGACCAGCGACAGAACAATCATGTTAAGCAAGGGATTGAGTATTGTCCACAGTATCCCCAGCACAGAGCGGCGGTATTGATTTTTTATGTTACGGTTAACCAAAGACGCCATTACATATGTCGACTGACGCAAATTGCTCCTCTTTGCCGAACTTTTTCTATCGTCGCCCGTCCTTTCTTCCCAGCGCTTTTTTCGTAGTCTGATATACAGTCTGCGCGGCAGCAACAGCAGCATAAGGGGCTTAAAGGCATACAATCTGCCCGTTATCCCCGTCTTCATCAGTTTGCTTCCCCTCAGCTTGACCTTGACCTCGTCCAATCTTGTGCGGAGGTTGTGGTTCTTTCTGTCATCCGGATTTTCGTAATAATCCAGATAGCATTCTTGCATATTGTAGCCCTTTATATTCTTAGCATAAAGGCGCATGACTAAGTCATAATCCTCGCACCTAAGTGTTTCTTTGCCCGTAGCATACCCACCTACTGCATTCAACGCTTCGCGGCGGAATAACAGCGTCGGATGGATAAAAGGATTGCTCACGCTGACAATATGACGGTCCACATCGCGGGGATATCTGCGTATGCCCCACATTTCGCCGTTATATATAAGCCTTGCGGCGCAACCCACGAATCCGTATTCCGGATGCGTCTCTAAAAATTGCAACTGGTGTTCGAGCCTTTCGCTATGAGAAATATCGTCCGCATCATGGCGGGCAATGTACTCACCCGAAGCCGCTTTCAAGCACTTGTTGAGGGAATGCGCAAGCCCATAATTACGCTCGTTGACAAGCAGTTTGATTCTGCTGTCCTCTTTGGCTAGCGCGGTCAAAATACCCGCGGTTGCATCTGTTGATGCGTCGTCGCAGATGATAAATTCTATGTCCTTATATGTTGAAGACAATATGGATTTTACAGATTTTTCAACGGTTTTTGCTCCGTTGTATACGCCCATTATTACCGATATCATTAGTCCTTTTTTTGTAAAATAAATTATTGATACGATTAGTATACCAAATATAATGCCAAACTACAATTCATTGCGGTAAATTTCCTCAAGCATTTTGGCTGCATCGCGGATGTCGTATCCTTTTTCTTTCACCAAATTGGCGTTTGTTTTGGGCGGCAAGGCAAGCAGCTCAAGCGTTTTTTGCGCCCATAACTTACAGTCGTCAATAGGCAAGAAAGTATTGTCACCTGTAATGTCCGCCTCTTTGGTTATGAAATCCGAAAAGATGCAGGGCAGATTGACTGCCTGCGCCTCCACCCCGACAAGGGGCAAGCCTTCGTATCTTGAGGGCAACAGCAAAATATCAAAGCCGTTGTAATACTTTTCCACAGCGTGGATTTCGGGCATAAATATGGTGTTGTTTTGCAAGCCTAATGCCCTGATATTATCCTTAATTTTATTCTCCAGACTGCCTTGTCCGACCATAACCAGCTGCGCTTTTGGTCTTACTTTGACAATTTCGGCAAAGACTTTTATCAAAAACTCGTGATTCTTTTGGTATTCAAATCTTCCGATATGGCCGACTACTATATCCTCGCTGCCCCATTTTTTGCGCATGGTGTTTCTCAGCGAAGTATCCGGCGCAAAACGCGCTGTATCTATTGCGTTGCGTATAATTGCGGCGCTTGCCGCTTTGCGACCGTACATCCATTTTGCAGAATACTCGGAGCACGCAAAGGTGCGTGTCGCAAACAGAGAGCAAAATTTTTTGAGAATATTTTTCACAATATTTCTCAGCACTTCCCCCCTGCATGTGGTGCTGTGCGCATGACAGTATCTATGCTTAATGCCGGCTACTTTGGCAGCGGTCAGCGCGAACACGGAGAGCGAGGTAAGGTGGGAATGAACGATGCGATAGCCGTTGGCCTTGAGCTGTTTTGCAAGCGCCGGCACCGTCTTTGGAAAATTAATAAACGAGGGGACATAATACACATTTCCCCCCAACGCTTTTATCTCCTCGTCAAGCCGTGACGGCCCGTAGGTATAAAAATCAAACTGAAACTCTTCTCTAGAAAAAAATCTATAGTAATTAAGAACACAACTCGGAACACCGCCTGTTACCGAGTTGCCAACTATCTGAGCTATTTTAATTTTTTGCTTTGCCTCCGTCACTTCGCAACACCTGAAATATTTTTGGCATTTTTCTTAGCGAATATTCGCTTGACAAAAAGTTTTTGTCTCAGTTCGGCGCGCTCTTGACTCTTGCCGGCGCTTTCTGCCGCTTCATCGGCATCATCGGCGGCGACCTCCGCAAGCTGCGAATTGTAGTCAATAGGTATTGTAACCCCGATGGTATAATACTGCTTCATCTCCCACACTTTCTTTTCGGATACTCTGCGCAACTGGCGCTTTTCGCCCCTGAATACGACAAGAAAAGTCTTCAATATTATCTTGAAGTCAAGCCATGCGGATATATTCTCAACATAAAGCAAATCATAGTAGCTTCTGTTCGAAGTACTCAAATACGCATTGCCGTTGACCTGCGCGAGCCCCGTAATACCCGGACGCACATTAAACTTTGCCCATTCCCAGCCTTGATAGGCGTCAAGATATTGCGGCATCAAGGGTCTTGGCCCTACAAGGCTCATATCTCCCTTAATAACATTGAAAAGCTGCGGAAGCTCGTCTAATTTGAGCTTGCGCAATACTCTGCCGATGTTGGTGAGATTGGAGTTATTGTCGTCAATTATTGCCTTGTCCACGCGAAATGCTACATTGGTAGTCTTCATAGTGCGGAACTTGTAGATCAAAAATATCCTGCCGTCCTTACCGTTGCGCTCCTGCTTGAAGATTATTGGACCTTTGCTGTCAAGCTTAACAGCAAGCGCAACAATCAAAAACACAGGAGCCAGCACGATGACACCCGACAGGGAGAATATCAAATCAAATATGTACTTTATATGTAAATAATATGCTTTTTTCATAGTTGTTAGCTGCTTTGATAACTGTTTGTTATTACCTACAATATAATACCTTTGAGACAGTTTGTCAATAGATTGTATGCATCACTTGCCAAAAGCGCATTACTGTTTTTTCCAGTTATGCTTAGTAATCTCCGCTTGCGAGGCTATTTTGACAAAAGCGTAAGGCAAAAAAATTAGAATAGGAAGATGCAAAAATCTGCTATGGATTTTTCAATACGGCGGGCTTAATGTGCTGTACCAAGCATATTAATTATGAATAATCAATCTTTGACGCGCCGTAATAATTATTCTATTTTGCTTAATTGCTAATTGTATTTCTATATGATATACTTAGTCAATGAGCAGAAAAAATAAGAAAAAATGTCTTATTATAGTCAATAGACGCTCGGGCAATTCGAGGAGGATTAACCGCAAGGCTTTTGTAAAGCAGTTCGGAGAGGGCTATAGCGTTACTTTCCGTTTTATTGATAACGAACGCGATGTCTGGAGCGCTGAAGGCTTCGACCGCTTAGTTATATGCGGCGGAGACGGCACATTCAACAACGCTCTCAATAACATCAAGGGACAAAGTATTGAAGTATTCTACTATCCATGCGGCACTCTTAACGAGTTTTCTAAGACTATCAAGCATCATGGCGTATGCGTACTCAAAGATGCCGGGGTAATCAATAACCGCATATTCTCTTATGTGGCAGCTGCAGGCGCCTTTACTCCGCTAGGATACGATGTCAGCGAAAAACAAAAAAAGCGCTTCAAAATACTCGCCTACATATACAGGGTAATAAGCGAATACAGGGTATACAATATTAAGGCGGCGATTGAATCTGATTGCGGCAGTTACGAAGGCGTATACTCGCTCATCATGGCGCTCGACTCTAGGCGCTGTTTTGGCTTTAGATTCAACAGAATGTACAAGCCTGACGACGGACTTTTGCATCTTCTTCTTATCAAAAGCGTGGGCAAAAACAATTTGATTAACAAAATCCGCATGTTTTTCCCTTTCTTCCGCGCCTTCTTTATAGGCTTTAGCAAACCTTATATGTCAAAGCGTATTACCTTTGTACCCGTAAAGAGCGCCGTAATCAAGCTCGACAAGCCCGAAGCTTTCTGCGTGGACGGAGAGATGGTTGAGCAAAGCGGAGCCGTACATATTTCGCTCACGGGACTGAATTCCAATATCACCGTACTCGGCAAGATAAAAGCATAGCCACGGCGTGCTTTTGCATGCGTTGTCGTGAGGAAACTCCCGAATTAACTTAAAGTGACCAAATACATATAAAACCGCGCGGTTGCCCGCGCGGTTTTATATAGGTGCTTCTCTGTTAATCTTTTTGAGTTTTTCTTTCTTTCACTGACTTTGCCGCTTCAAAAGCGCTCTTTTTGCCCTTATTGGTTTGCTGCATACTTGCTTTGGTTGTATTCTTTTTCATATTTCACCTCCGCATTTAGTATTTTTAGCTGTTAAGAATATATTCTTCCATATTTTGATTATAGATGTCTGAACTCTCTCTTTTTCCTCTCATTCAGTTTTTTGTGTTGAGAAAGCGCAACCGCAAAAAGAATAATCAATGTAAGACTAAACGCTCCGAACACCGAGATTGCAAGTATGAGAGTCCAGCTGTAGTCTCCCTGCTCTACGTTCTCTATCTCAATCTGCGCATTTGACAAATACACTCCGATATCCGAAAGATTATCAGCGTTTTCTATGGCGCTGAGCGCCTCAATAACCGTGATTTGCAGTGATTGCCAGTTGGTATCGGTATACTTTGCCTTATTTTCTTCGGATAGGTATTGGGTTAATATTGCAACGGCGGCAGCCTTTGCCTGTGTGATATCGTATGCGTTTTTATCTTGCGAAAGGGTGACAACTTCGGCTATCTCCTCCATACACTCCGCGCCTATCTCCTCCATGGCCGCCTCGTTTTCAGCGAACATAAGCCTTATTACCGCTTTTTTGTGTAATAGTATGATTACCTCTATAGCCTCGTTGCCGTATGCCTGCGCAAGATACTCGCGGAATTCGGAATATGTTGCAGAGATCTCTGTTATATCAAAGTCAACAGTAGGCTCTATTCCCATATGCTCAAGATATGCGGTGACTTTCTCGGTGATATACTGACCTATATTGTATATTGTCTGCTCTATTGCCGCGTTAATCTGCGCCTGTCTGATAATACCTATTTCGTTGCTCAACGCATCCGCCGCCTCGGATATTTCGTACACATTGGTTGCGGCATCAATCGCGCTAAAGTCGATATCGCCCGTATAGCCGATGTTTTCTGCATATCTTGTAATTTCTCCCTTAGCCTGCGCTTTGCTGTAGTCGAGGGCGGTAGGCAGAGCGCTGACGCTCGCAATTATTTCATTGTACGCATCGTCCATTTGCGCAAAGCTTGCGGCGGAGAACAGCTTGTCAATATAATCCTCGACATAAGCCAAGATGATAGACCACTCATAGTCGCGGTAATTGATTCGGCTAACCGAGCTGTTGAAGTCGCTGTATCTCTGCAATCTGTATATCTGAAGCTCGGCGGCTACAAGTGTATTGTAATTGTTCACAAGCGGCTTTGCGTACTCTTCAAGTGCCTGATACTGAGCCCTTGCCGCGCTGATTGCCGACGCATCTCTCAGCGCAATATTGCTGACGGCAGGTATCGCGATAATACTGTTTTTTACTGTATTGACAGCGGTATTTACTCTAACCTGCTCCGCGGCAAGGTGCGCTTCGATTGTCTCTAGAGCGCCCAGTCTTTCCACAAAGCTCTTTGCCTCCGCATTCATCGCGTTATATGCTTGTCTAAGTCCGCTTACCGTTGTCTGGTGGGCGATGGTAATGCCTGATACGGCGCCTAGCGCCAGCACTGCCGCATTCCATTCATCCGCAGTAGTTTTATTGGTCTTTATTTCTGCAAGCCTTTGCTCCTTTGCCTCCAATTCTCCGAGGTTGCTTACTTTCAGTTTGGCTTGCGGAGTCAACGCCTGGTACTGCAACCGCACGGCGGCGATTTCCACCTCGTCCGAGAGAGTAATCTCCGCGGTCTCACTTAGTCCCGCAATCAGCATCCGTACGGCTCTCGCACTCTCCTCAGTGACAAGCAGGCTAAGCTCGTGTTCTGCATCAAGCAACAGGGCAAAGTTGCTTACTGCGCTCTTGCCTGCAGCGTCAAGGCTGTTGTATGCCGCTCTAGCCGCGCCGATTGAGGCAATAACCTCCTGCTCAAGCTCAATGGTAGCAGGTATTTGATTAATCAAAGCTATTGTAGCTGAGATCGATTCTGCCCGCTCCAGCGCTATCAGCGTACTCTCTGCAATAACTAGCGCAGCATAATTAGTTACAAAGCCTTTTGCGTCCGCGCTCAATGCGGCATACGCGCCTCTTGCGCTTAGTATCTCCGCCTTATCCGTAATTGCGACAGTATCGGGTATGCCGTCGATTTGGGCGATTACATCCTCCGCCTGCGCTCTTGCGCTGACCAATGCCGCTAATCTAAGCTCTGCCGCTTCAAGCACGGCATAATTGTCCACATATATTTTTTCTATCGACAGCAACGCGTTGTATGCAGCGCGCACCGCCTCTATTGCGGACGCTTTATAAGTATTGACTATGCCGATATCCGCTATCGCTTTCTTGACAGCCATCGCATTGTCATGGTACACGCTCAGCTGTGCAATAGCATTCTCTGCATTGTTCAAGCGCGATAGCGTTGCAATGCTCACCAACTGTTTTGCTTGATTTGACAGGGACGAGTATTCGTTTCTGACATCGTTAATCAGTTGCTTGTCGCCCAGCGATACGACATCAGGCAATGACATAATCATGGCAATAACCCGATCCGCATTGGCATTATTGGCAAGCGCAACCGCCAAAGTCCTTTCTGCGGCAATGAGAGAGTCAAGCTTGGTGCAGAGCGCTTTTTCCGCGGCGGTCAAAGCCTCATATGCCTCTCTCGCCGCCTTAACGGCGCTATCAGCCTCATATGTAATCAGCGCGGGCAGAGAATTAACCAAAGCGTCAAAAATTGCCGCGTTTTGCGCGCTTAAGAGCGCCTGTAAGGTTTTGTTAGCGGCGGCAAGCAACGCATAATTGGTTACAAAACTCTTGGCGTCATCGGACAATGCGCCGTAGAGAGAATTAGCATTGTCAAAATACGCCTTGTTGGCAAGTGTTGCGGCAGGCATACCGTTGATTACGCTAAGCACTGCATCGGCTTCTGTCTGCGCCGTCTTCAGCGCTGCAATCCTTGCTTCCGCTTGCACCAGCTTGGTATAGTTATTGACAAACGATCTAGCGTCGCCGTCAAGCGCGTCATAGGCAGCGCGTATCTCGACAATCTGCGCCTCTTGGGCAAGAGTTACGCCTGTTAACAACGCAATGGCGTCAACAACCGTCTTGCCAGCCTCATATGCCGCCTCAAGCGCGGCTATTCTATCTATTGCCGCCTCAAGTAGCGCATAATTGGTTACCAGCTCCCTCTGCCCTTCGTCAAGCGCCTCATACGCTAGTTGGGCAGCAAGGACTGCGCCCTTTTTGCTAAGGGTGACCTCTCCAATCGCCGCAATTTTACCAATAACCGCTATTTCGGGCGCGTTGGCATTATAAATCAATATCTCAAGCGCCTCCTCTGCTGCTGTCAGCTTTGCGAGATTTGTCACATAGGCTTTGCCGTCCGAATTAAGGCAGTCATACGCGCTCCTTGCCGATTCAATCGCCTGACGGGCGGCAAGTGTGACAGGCTGCGGCAGAGCATTGATTTTGCTAATCACCGTTGCCGCCGCACTATACGCGCTGTCAAGCGCCGCTATCCTTTGCTCCGCGGCAACAAGGGAGGCATAGTTATTAACCGCAATTTTCTCCGCCTGATTCAATGAATCGTAAGCGCTGCGCGCCGTCTGAACCGCAGCCTTGTCCCCTCTTGATATACTGCCCGGGTGAGGCAGGTTGTCTATCAGCGTTGCAACGCTTTCTGTAGCCGATGCCGAATGCAAGCCTGTTATCGCGCTTTCGGCAAGCACCAGCACGGCATAATTCGAGACGAGCGTCTTGACTTCACTGCCCGCTGAGTTATACGCATTGCGGGCGGCGGCAACCGATATCTCGGCTGCGGCAAGATTATCTGCATCAATATTAGCAGGTATGCTGTCTATCATGTCGATAATATTCAGCGCGCTAATGCTGTCTAATGTCAGCGATGCAATTTTTTGCTCCGCGGCAACAAGCGCCGTATAATTGCTTACATAACTCTTTGCGCCAGCGCTGAGAGCGTTATATGCCTCTCTTGCGCTTTCAACTGCTGCCGAAGCGGCTAAGCTAATCGAATCCGGCAGTCCGGCAATAAGTGTGATAACAGTCTGCGCTATGGCTCTTTCGGCAAGGATTGCAGTAACTGCGCTCTCTGCTGCAATAAGCGTATTAAGACGGGTCACCCGAGTCTTTGCCTGTGAGGAAAGCGCCTCATATGCGGCGCGTACTGCAATAACATCCTTAATTTTATCATATGTGACAACGCCAATCGCAAGGATATCAGCGTCTATCGATGCCGCCGCCGCTATTGTAATCTCTATAACGAGCAGCTGACTTTCGGCATCCTGCAATTTTTCGTAGTTGGTTACCAATAATTTTGCGCCGAGGCTCAATGTATCGTATTGCATCCTTGCGCTTTCCACAAGTGGTTTGTCATCATAAAAGATGATATGCGCAAGCCCGTTGATTACCTGAATAGCAAATTGCGCATCATAAGCGTCCTTCAGCGCATTAACCGACAGCAGACAGGACTCAACTACCGCATAACCGTTGATAAAGCCTTTGGCGTCCGCGCTGAGCGCGTTGTAGTCATCCCGAATGGTGTTGATATGCCTGCCCGCGTTGAGTATGCTGATTTCGTCCTCGGCGTCTATTGCGTCAACCATTGCAGGCAGCGCGTCAATAAGCGGCTGAAGCTCTTCAGCCAATGCTTTCGCAGCCTTGAGCGCAATTATTCTGCTCTCTGCGGCGGTAAGCACGCTGTAATTGGTCACGAAGCCTTTGGCATCGTTGGTCAAGGCGTTATAGTGATTTCTAATGTCGATTATTCTTTGCTCATAATCGAGCGTCACTCCCGAAAGGGTTTGGATGTAGTTCTTGACTTCCTCCCCTAATATCTTTGCTGAAGCGAGCTCTGCAATACGCATCTCGGCAAGCGCAAGATTAACATACTCGGTGACAAACACCTTTGCCTCAAGCGGCAGATTATTGTAAGCAAGGCGCGCGGCCTCTACTGCAGAACGGGTGTTGTATGTAATATTAGAAGGAAATGCTTTTACCAAGCTGTCGAATGCCGCGGCGGCATTATAATAGCCTTTGAGTGTTACTATCACCGCTTCCGCCTCTTGCAAAGCATTGTAATTTGTGACTAACGCCTTTGCCTCGTTGTTGAGCGCCTCGTATTGAAACCTCACCGCCTCCACAAAAGCTTCGTCCGATAAGACAACATCTATGGGGATGAGTTGGATAGCTTCGATAACCACGGCGGCGCTTTGCGTGTCTGTCTCAATCTTTTGCAGCGCCAGCACACTTTCTTCTATAGCCGCGAAATGCGAGTGGTCGACTAGCTCAGCGGCTCCGTAAACCATATAATGGTCAAAAAAAGCTCTCATCTCACCTATCTGCTCGACTATACTCTCGCTAAG
>CAYTUT010000041.1:0-11240 GCA_964441295.1 uncultured Christensenellaceae bacterium
CGCCTTATTGCCGTCATAATACCTGTATCCTGTTTCCTCAACGGTATATGCAGTCTTGAGCAATCCGCTCTTTTCATAATAGCGCAAGGCTTTGGCGCTCACACCGCTTAACGATGCAAATTCTGATATTTTGTATCTCATATCGTTATCCACAGTTTCACCTCATATTCAATAATACAAATTGGCAAATATATTATTCAAAGGTATTGACTTTACCCTATGGGTCAAGGTTTATTATAAAATATAAACTGGATAAAGTCAATATGGAGGTAAGATTTTGAAGTCAATGGCAAAAAAGATGGTTTTTACATTAATTATGTGCGTATTAGCAATCCTTGCGTTTGCGGTCAATACAGACGCGGGACTGACAAGTCATGCGGTAGGAGGCCCTCCAGCCGCATATTATCAGTACAATAGTGTTGTGCAATACACGACTGACGGCGGTGCTTCTTGGTCGGGCGCAGTTAACTGGAGTACCGCATATTCTGCCGTTTCTTCGAGTGAAGACGCGGATATGTATCAAATCAGAGTTGTGCAAAACTTCGGCTTCGATTCATCACAAATGATGGTACTGCTTGATTCAGGCGCATTCACGCTCAATCTCAACGGAAGGACTATTGATACGGGAAGCAGATTCATATATATCAACGGCGCGGACGTCACACTGATTGGAGAAGGCGGCGGTCAAATTAATTGCAGCCAATATATATTGGTTAGTGGAAGCAAGCTGACTATGCTTTCCGGAACGATCAATATATCCAGGAATGATTCCATAGGCACCTTTATGAACATCTCGAGCGGAGGTCATTTTGAACTGATAGGCGGATTCTATAACACAACTACAGGGGAGGGAGAAAGCAACCCAAGCAGCAAAGCTATTTCAATAGGCGGAAGCGGCAACCTGACAATAAGCGGCGGGTACATTCATAACTATTGGGACAGCAGTAATACGGATGATATAACTTTCTTCTCCATCACAAGCGGCGCTAATGTCAATATCACGGGAGGCTACTTCAAGCTCGGATATACGCTCGACGGAGAAAGCAAATTTTTCAATAAAACCGGACTGGACGGCAAATACGGCAGCGACGAATACTGTTTTGCCAAGGAACCCGTTGCCGAGGAAGGTCAGTATGCCTTTTATTATGAGATAATAGACAAGAATTATAACATAACCTTCATAGTAGAGGGTGAGGAAAGTATCGTTAACGGAATATACGGCAGTATGCCCGTGTTCAGCGGAACGCCGTCCAAGGCGGCAACCGCAACGCGAGTATATACATTCAGCGGCTGGTCGCCCGCGCTTGCCGAGGTGGAGGGCGAGGCAACCTACACCGCGCAGTTTAGCGAGGACATAAGGTCATATAACATCACCTTTTCGGTAAATGGTGTGGAATCAATAGTAAGCACAGAGTACGGGGTAATGCCTGTGTTCGGCGGAACGCCGTCCAAGGCTACAACCGCAGCCTATACATATACATTCAGTGGATGGTCGCCCGCGCTTGCCGAGGTAGAGGGCGAGGCAACCTACACCGCGCAGTTTGATGAGAGCGTGAATACATACGAAATTATTTTCGTTATAGACGGAGATGAGGTTAAGCTAAATGTACCCTTTGGGAATGCGCCGATTCCTCCCGAAAATCCGCAAAAAACAGGCCACACATTTATTGGCTGGTCCTCCGAACTCGTTGATGTGAGCGGTGCAGCAACCTATACTGCGCTTTGGGAGAAGAATGGCTTGTCTGCCGGCGCTATTGCGGGTATCGTGCTAGGAAGCACAGCATTCGCGGGAATCATCGTATTTTTAATAATTATATTCATTAAGCGTAAGGATAAAAGGACTATTTATTCCAACAAAGAGGAATTGGAATAATTAGACAGCGGTAACACAAACAATATTTTCGGATTAATCTCCGAGAGTGAGCGTAAGAGCTCTAAGCAGGCATGTTATTTGATATCCTCCATTTTGGCGGCAAGAATTGCGTTTGCAGCTACACATGCTTGCATTAAAAAAGACTGTCTTTGCAGTCTTTTTTTCTTGCTTGTTTTGCTAAAGGCTTGAGCAGCAGACATTCAGCGCCGCAAGGGCAAAAGCAGCATTACAGCGGCAATATTGTCATTGATAGATAAAGCTGTCTGATGCATAGCGCTGTAATGTTGAGCAAGCGCCAAGCAATAATTATTCGATAAAAGCTTAGAAAAAAGGCGGGTTTGGAGCGTGCGGAAGAGGAATTGTTGTGCAAATATGCTATTTGTTTTGGCACAAGTCTTTTATGACCTCGCCAGCCATAATCATGCCCGCGACAGCAGGCACAAATGCGTTACTGCCCGGTATCTGACGGCGCGCAGCGCATTTCCTTGTCGTATCCGGAGGGCATATGCAGTTTTCTATACAGTTGCCGGAGCAGTCGGATAAGGGTGTGATAGCCTTCTCCTCAGAATAAACTACCTTCAGCCGATCGATGCCGTTTTCCTTGCAAAGCTTGCGCATTGTTTTTGCAAGAGGACACATTGCGGTGTCATAGATATCTGCCACCCTGAAGGCTGAGGCATCCATTTTGTTGCCTGCCCCCATACAGCTGATTACGGGTATCCCAGCATCACGGGCTTTTTTGATTATCTCCATTTTGCCGGTAACGGTGTCGATTGCGTCAATGACATAGCTATAAGCGCCGAAATCAAATTGCGCTGAGTTTTCGGGCAAATAAAAACACTTGTATGTTCTTACAATACAATCGGGATTAATCTGCTTAATCCGCTTTTCTGCCGTGTCGACCTTGTATTCTCCTACAGTTTCATGCGTGGCAAAGATTTGCCTGTTGATATTGGTCAAGCAAATTTTATCATCGTCAATAAGGTCTAGCGCGCCTATCCCGCTCCTTGCCAGCGCTTCAACAGTGTATCCGCCGACTCCGCCTATGCCGAATACCGCGACTCTTGCCGAAGTCAGCTTTTGCAGTCCCTCCTTGCCGATAAGCAGCTCTGTACGTGAAAATTGATTAATCATCGCCTTACCTCAAGATATTTTTTGATTACTGTCATTAGTTAGTGGTAGATTTTTTGTCATTATAGCCCGCCAAAACATGCTGGGCATCGCAAAACGGCTTGATACTGGAGCTGCCGCAACGGCAAAGCGCGTATCTGTCAGCTAATTCGTAGAGTGTTCCGTCAGCTGATTCGAGCGAAATGCCTCCTCTTACTGCGATAGGGCCGCTGACCTGCTGCTCTGGGTCTTGCAGTATCTCTATTGCGGGAGAGTACTTAATATTGAGGTCTTTGCCCTGCTTGTCTATTAGTCTGAGTCTCCCCGCGGGGCATTCGGATGCGGCAAGGATAGACTCTTGAATATCCGCCTTGTATAACGGCGCATTGATTAGCTCCCATATATTTCCTGCCTGTCTGTGACAAAATCTAGCATAAGCGCAGCGTCCGTCATCAAGCAAGTCAACAGCATTGCCCGTCAATTTTTCCGCCCGCTCAAGAAAGGGCGTCCTGTCAGCTACCTCAGTACCGCAAAAACCCTCCTTGACATGCGCGCCGTCGCAGAAGGGCTGCTTGCGAGATTTGCCGCACCTGCAGAGGGAGTACTGCGCGGCTTGCGGCAGTGAGCGCCCCTCTCTCAACTCATATGCGTTGCCCGAGGGAACGATAATTTTTTCCAACAGCGGTATGCTTCCGCAGACAATATAGGGGCCGTCTTTCATAATTTTTATCTTTATCATAAAATACCCTCCATTTAGCTGAGGTGTCCTCATACTGGGATTTGGCTCAGCATTCTCGCGGGGAATGTATTATTCGATTGGATTGGTCTTAAGCTCCTCTTTTAGCAGCGCTACTTTTTGTTCTATATCATGAATCGTGTTGACGAATTCGGCATCTGACTTTCCGCTCGGGTCCTCAATACCCCAATCCACTCTTTTTTTGCTTGGCAGATAAGGGCAATTAACATTACAGCCCATTGTGATTACGTAGTCAATTCTCGGCAGCTCTTCAACCAGCTTTGGCCTTTGGGAAGCCTCCATATCAATATTGTAGAGCTCCTTCACTAATCTGAGGGCGTCTTGATTGATTGTGTCCCTGACCTCAGTTCCGGCGGAAAAAACATTTGCGATGCCATTGAGCATGACCTTGCCTAGCGCCTCTGCTATCTGGCTTCTGCATGAATTATGAACGCATATGAAAGCAACATTAACCATTCTTGTCTCCTTATCAATACCAGTTATTTGCAGCGTTCGGCCTTGCGGCGAACCTATCCTTAGTGCCGTTGGCGATTTTTACAAGCAGCAGCATTACCGGTACCTCTACCAGTACACCTACAATTGTAGCTAGGGCAACACCCGGATGCAGTGGAAATATAGCAATAGCTACAGCAACTGCAAGCTCAAAGAAGTTGCTTGCGCCTATCATAGCCGCGGGGGCGGCGATATCATATGGCAGTCTTAGTATTCTTGCTGCCGCATAACCGATAGCGAATATTGCGAATGTCTGAATGACAAGGGGTATGGCAATCAGCATAATATGCAGCGGATTTTGAATGATCAGCTCTGCCTGCAAAGAAAAAATGATGGTTAATGTGAGCAGCAGACCAGCAATGGTAACGGGCGTGAATCTTTTGATGACCCTTTCGTTAAGGTATTGTGTGCCTTTCTTTTTAATTACAACAGAGCGAGTAAAGCTTGCGAAAACAAGAGGCACAACGATAAATAATATAATTGACAGCAAAAGCGTGAGCCATGGAATCTTTATACCGCTGATGCCAAGCAGCAGTCCTACAATAGGAACAAAAGCTACAAGAATAATGAGGTCGTTGGTCGCTACCTGCATCAAGGTGTATGCCGCGTTGCCTTTTGTGAGGCTGCTCCATACAAATACCATTGCAGTACACGGCGCCGCGCCCAGCAATACGGCTCCTGCAAGATAGTCCTTCGCCAAGTCCGCGGGTATAATATTTTTTAGTATAACATAGAAGAACAGACTGGCGATGCCGAACATGGTAAAGGGCTTGATCAGCCAATTCACGACCCAGGTCAAGAGCAATCCTTTGGGATTCTTGCCTATGTCTTTGATACTGGAGAAATCAATCTTGAGCATCATAGGGAATACCATCAGCCATATCAATACGGCGATAGGTATATTCACCTGAGCTATCTCAAGCCTTCTGAAAAAATTAGAAAAGCCGGTGATGTATCTGCCCAGCAGAACCCCCGTTACCATGCATAGCAGCACCCAAATCGTGAGATATTTTTCAAAAAAGCTTATACTTTCCTTATTATTTTCCATGTTTTTCTTCTCTTTCCGCGCAGCCTCGGCGCATGCCGGTTCCGCAGCAGGCATAAGCCATGCCGCTTTGATCATTGTTGATAATTCCTTTTGTGATTGATTTCAAGTATTGATACAGCAAGCCGTGTCTTTCGATAAAATTTTGACTGATTGAGAAGTACACCCACTGAGCCGCCTTTCTTGACTCAATAATACCTGCTCTTTTGAGATAACTTAGATGACGCGAGGTGTTGGATTGCTTGAGATTGAGAGTGTCCTCAATTTCGCACAAACAAACCTCACCCTTCATTACAAGAGCCAAAATTTTGAGCCTAGTATCGTCTCCCAAAGCCTTGAATACTTCTACCATGCTTGTCTCCTTTGTTAATGCCCTATTTCTTTATTGCCGTAATCATTACAGAGGACACATAATCCTCAATATTGCTGCCCGGATACCACGAAGAGATTATTTCCTTACTGTTGTTATTGACACAAATCGTTATACACCCAAAGCCGGCTTCGCTAAGCAGTGCGGACAAGCTTTCGATGCTTGCCGCTCCCGAGATGCAGCCCGACAACATGGAAATATCAGCTTTGATATGACGGGGCAACGCGCTGAGCAGTGCGATATCCGATATTGATAGTCTGCCGCCTTTTTTAAGCACTCTGAACACCTCGTTGAAGGCGCGCTTCTTGTCGGCGCACAGATTTATCACGCAATTTGATATGACTACGTCAGCCGCCTCGTCTTCTATCGGCAGCCGCTCAATATCGCCTAATCTTATATCAATATTATTCAAACTGCTTTTAACAATATTAGCCCTTGCCAGTTCGACCATAGCGGGGGTCATATCGACACCAATAACATAGCCGCTGTCGCCGACCCTTTTGCCGGCAAGTATACAGTCAAAGCCGCCGCCGCAGCCAAGATCTACGACCGTCTCTCCCTCAGCCAGTTGAGCTATCGCAACAGGATTGCCGCAGCCAAGCCCCATGTTGGCGCTGTCGGGCGCATTCAAAAGGTCATCGACAATGTAGCCGTTGCTGATAGCCGCTTTGCCGGCATCAAAGCCGCTGTTTTTCCCGCAGCCGCAGCCTCCTTGGCAACAGCCCCCATGCGCGCCGTTGCGGGCCACCTTGGAATAGTTGCTTATTATGCTCTTTTTTATCATAGCTTTGTTCATAGCACACCCCAATATTAGTATATGCTCATTTACTCATATTGTCAACGATATTGTATGCTTTTTCATAACGTATTTGTTACCGGCACAGAGCGGCTCAAAGTCTTGCGCAATGACGAAGACCGCCGGCAGCAGGGGATTACTCGGTAATCACAACGCGTGCGTACGCGTCCAAAAAAGCGCTGTTTGACTACCATTTAGGATTACACCATACTCAAACTTTGTCATGCAAATTTGAAAAGCTGGCAATGTTTGACTACCATTTAGGATTACACCATACTCAAACCAATGCTGTCATAAATGCGCGCAAAAAGCCGTTTGACTACCATTTAGGATTACACCATACTCAAACCATATCAAGGGCGATAAGGCAGTCGCCTGTGTTTGACTACCATTTAGGATTACACCATACTCAAACAATACTTTGAAGGGATAGCTATAATAACTGGTTTGACTACCATTTAGGATTACACCATACTCAAACTTGTTGATACGCATTGATAAGCGTTGCCAAGTTTGACTACCATTTAGGATTACACCATACTCAAACGCGAAAGCGATTTTGCCGGGGCGGTATCCGGTTTGACTACCATTTAGGATTACACCGTACTCAAACCATTAGTTATTTAACGCGCAGTGGGCTATGGTTTGACTACCATTTAGGATTACACCATACTCAAACCATTAGTTATTTAACGCGCAGTGGGCTATGGTTTGACTACCATTTAGGATTACACCATACTCAAACTCTGCATTGCGAGCCGAGTGAACATGCGTGGTTTGACTACCATTTAGGATTACACCATACTCAAACATGTTATGTATATCTTTGACGCGTTAAGAGTTTGACTACCATTT
Organism: uncultured Christensenellaceae bacterium; assembly: GCA_964441295.1. Lineage (GTDB taxonomy): Bacteria > Bacillota > Clostridia > Christensenellales > CAG-1252 > SACC01. The sequence continues at coordinate 7,299 of CAYTUT010000041.1, forward strand.
AGGATTACACCATACTCAAACACGAAAGAGGAAGATGGAAACGGCAAAGAGGTTTGACTACCATTTAGGATTACACCATACTCAAACTTTAATGCTGGTTATTGGCGCGTCACCCGAGTTTGACTACCATTTAGGATTACACCATACTCAAACTATTCCTACTAGCTGGTCGCGTATCGTTGTGTTTGACTACCATTTAGGATTACACCATACTCAAACTAATACTCGTGATCTGTCTTCAATTCGGCTGTTTGACTACCATTTAGGATTACACCATACTCAAACAGAGTTTAGAAACTGATAAAATGAAATAAAGTTTGACTACCATTTAGGATTACACCATACTCAAACGCGCAAAACGCAACAGCCCGGTCAATATATGTTTGACTACCATTTAGGATTACACCATACTCAAACCCGCCTATGACGGTTAGAGATGTGCCGTCCGTTTGACTACCATTTAGGATTACACCATACTCAAACTGAAGTTGTTCAATGTTCAAGCGAGGTTCTGTTTGACTACCATTTAGGATTACACCATACTCAAACGGGCATAGGGCTAAGGTACGAACTTAAATAGTTTGACTACCATTTAGGATTACACCATACTCAAACAGAGAACTTATAGCGGAAGAACAAGGCACAGTTTGACTACCATTTAGGATTACACCATACTCAAACTTATAGGGTGGGTGGTGAAGTATATGTATAGTTTGACTACCATTTAGGATTACACCATACTCAAACATATTTTCTCACCATATTGGAAATATTCTTGTTTGACTACCATTTAGGATTACACCATACTCAAACAAACAATATTCTGTTAGTTTCATCCAGTATGTTTGACTACCATTTAGGATTACACCATACTCAAACCCAAAAACTCTCATAAATTCTTTCTCATCTGTTTGACTACCATTTAGGATTACACCATACTCAAACCGTCCTGTCATTTATAAAGTAGTGCGCGGCGTTTGACTACCATTTAGGATTACACCATACTCAAACTGTGGTTGACTGCACCGCGTTAGTTGCGTTGTTTGACTACCATTTAGGATTACACCATACTCAAACCTCAAATTGCGAGTTAAGGTACGCACCACACATACCGGTCATCCATGATGGCAGTTATTATTATCTACATTATACAACAACAATCAAGCCTTTTCAAGCGGTAATCTCGCACAAATCGTTGTCAATCAATACATTCCATTCGTCATCACGCTTATTGCGAAAGGAGCTTTCTAGCAACAGCACGAAGATTTCGGAGGTATGAAAATATTGGTACAGCTGTTGGAGCTCTGACTCTGCTAGATTTGCCTTAAGGTTGACAAAGCAGAAGATTTTTACAGAAGTCAAGCTTATTACCGCCTCGATGTAGCTGACAAGCCTCTCGAGAAAGGAGGAGTATTCGGTAAGAGGCTTGACATTGAACGCCTTGAGTATTGCAGCCAGCTGAACCGACTCGTCATACATGAAGGGGATATCGCATTCGGAATTAAGCTTGTCCAGCAATGCGCAGAATGCGCTGATAGTCTCGGCTGTCTGCAATGATAGTTTAGAATCGCTGTCAGCGCATATCATGGAATGCAGCTTTGCAATATACTTCTTGTCCGATAGACTCAAGTCAAAGTAATCCGAAATATATATGCAGTACTTGGAAAGCTGCAAAATATCATCGCCCTCACTCAGTACAAACATGCCGGGCATGCCCTCGCTTTGATACTTTATCGTCTCGCAAAGCTCTCTGAAGAGTCTGCCGTTTTCTACAGTCAGCACATTGATTCTTCCATCGTTGAAGAATTGGTTATCAATATCTGGATGCACAAGTTTCATAATATCACCAACCTCGAATCGTCGTTAATTACCTCTGAAGGAGTGCTGCCTATGATCAGTTCGATATTATTGTATTGCTTTTCGGTTACTGAAAGTACTTGTATCAAACCGTCCTTTGCCTTGTTTTTTCTCACCTTGTCCCGGATTGCATTAGCGGCGGAGTTGTTGAGCACAATCTTGCTGTATACCGATTCTTGCATCATTACAAAGCCGTTTTTGATGAGGAATCTACGAAACCTCGTATACTCAAGTCTATTCGCTGCCGTCTCGACCGGCAAATCAAAAAAAACAATTATACGCATATATCTATAACTCATAGGCAAAATTATGCGCCTTATAAAAGCGCAACAGCGAGCAATTACTGTGCTCTATAGCGTTGAATACGCTCTTGCAATATACCGAAATAGCGTCTGATACCGTCCTGTTTTGTCCCGCTATGAAAACTGTGCAATTAACTATGTCAGCTAATTTTCGTTTGTAATCGGGCTGAAGGGTAACAGAATTGTTAGAAAACACATGGCGGTCAATAAGTATTCTGAAGGGTTCCATAAGGTCGCATGCGAGATTGTAGCCGTTAAACTCATTGCAATGCTTGATGCCAAGCTGCGTGAGGTATCCGGCAGTAACTATCTCGCGGTTGAAGGCGGACAAGATGATAGCGTAACCGTAATTAAGCGCGGCATTGGTGAAGGTGTTGTCTCCGCGCTTAAAATCGAGCCCGAATAGTGTATCGAAATATACCTTTGCCGCGTGCCCTTCACGATTGCTTGTGTCGCCGATAACCAGTTGGTCCAAAAAGCTTTCAAGTAGAGCTGCCCGTTCTGACCTCAACGCGGTCAAAAATTCACACTGCTGCCAAAGCTTGTTTCTTACTATTTCGGTCCACACCATCTGTTTTGTATCTTCTCTCCATAATAGCTGCTTGCGAATCTGACCGCTTCCGTCAAAACGCGCATATAGCGGCATCAGCTGACTTTGCGGGTTGTGCTTTTCATCGCAAAATACGATGTTGACCTTGTTTTTGACAAGTTCGGACAGGAGAGCCGTAGTCAGCGAAACTGCGGTAGACTCAATGAGCAGAGTGGCAATCTCGGAGATGAATACGCGCCGTGTCTCTTCGCCTCTGCATACAAGGTATCCTAGCTGGCACTCAAGCTTACAGCGCTTTGTGACTATCACGGTGCGCCAGCTCATTTGGCGGCATTGATGTCAACCGTACGCGTAAAATACCCGGTAGGAGAGCGGTATACGATGCGCAGGCCGTAGTCCTCGATATATTTGGAGGTAAGATTCATTCCCGCGTTGGCTACACCTCCAAGCAGGGAAAAATCTGACAAGGTGCTGTTGCATTGCATCAGCTTGAGTACCTGCATGATTACCTTGCATTGCTCGGTGAGGCCAAGTGCGGCAAAGGCGGCTTGAGCAGCGGATAAGAAGCCGTGCTGACGCGAGAGCGCGAGACCCGCGTATACCGGAGAGGACAGCTTATCAAGCAGCGCGCAATAGAGCGCGATATTCTCTTCTAGGGTAATCTTGTCATAATGCTCGTCGACGGGCACTTCTTTGCCAAGCTTTTTTATCCCGTTGAAGTATGAGGATATGCGCTTGAGGTATTCGGTTGATTTTAGGTCAAGTATGAGCTCGTTGGCGTTGCACCACAAAATTCGGTCACCCGTGCGTCCCTTCAGATAGGCGTACGAGCCGTCAATGCAAAAGAGAGTGTTGATTTTGACTTGTTGTATCAGTATTGAAGGATCATTCAGCTTTAGCGTATCGGCGCAGTAGCGCGTCAGCAGCTCTCTATTGCCGCGCAGCGCTTTGGCAAGGTGCACAGGTACGAATTCGAGCGACAAGCGGCTTTTGCCCTTTTTGCCGGCGCTCTTGACCAGCATGAAGTAAGCTGTGCTTAAAGCATCGTATCCGCCGTACTTAGCAGTGTCCGATATGGCGCCCTTGGCTTTCAGCGGCAGCAGATTATCGTTCTCTCCGGCAGTTTTGATGGTTGCGTTGAACATTCCGCCGCCCTCCTCGCTAGAGAATCTAACTACACTGCAAGTGTTTTTGTTGTATGTTTTGATAACGCTTTCTTTTAGCGCCATAGAC
>CAYTUT010000042.1:0-11158 GCA_964441295.1 uncultured Christensenellaceae bacterium
TGGGCGAAAGGCACAGCATAAACAGTATTGCAGCCGCTTCGCTCGCAATAACCCATGCCCATACTATTGCAATCTCGGTAAAGGTATTGAAGTTGAGCAACGAAGCAAGTACCGAAAAGATTGCCGCCGCCGCGCCAATAAGCGCCGAAACTCCAATTATTTTGATACGGTTGTACTCGGGCTTGATTGCAAAAACCACTATTAATCCCCCGCACATCCTGACGATAATCACGACTATCTCCGAGGCTCTGCCCCCCGTTGCAGGGTTGGCAAGATAAGCTATAATTACTATGCCGGCAAGTATGACATTGTTGATAGTTGCGATCCTCTTATTAAGCAGTGTTACAGTCAGCAATGCCGCCAAGGAAAAAGGTATCGCGTAAAGGTTGAAAAACCTCATGAAAAGTATACACAAGACCGCCGAAATAAACAGTATGGTATATTCCACATACAGTGTGGTGCGCTCATCCTGTTTTAAGTTAATAAGGTACACATACTGCATTATAAGAAGCAGGAATATCATGCTCCACACTGCAAAAAGCGCCGCGCCCTTAATAAAGTTGCCTTCGCTGTCAAGTGACATCGCCATAATAAACAACGAAAGCACTGCGGCCAAAACTGCAAGCAAAAACACGGTGATAATGTGTTTTTTTGCAAATTTGTAAAAGTTTTTTATTACCATAGATAACCTACTTGTGCTTCTTGCCGAAGCTGTATTTGTCGTATGCGTTGACTATCCTTTGCACGAGGTCGTGCCTTACTACATCTTTCGCCGTAAGACGGGTAACTTCAATCCCTTCAATACCCTCGAGCACATCGATTGCATGCAGCAGCCCCGAACGGGTACCAATGGGAAGATCTATTTGCGTAGTATCGCCTGTAACAACCATTTTGCTGCCCTCGCCCATACGGGTCAAAAACATCTTCATCTGCTCTGCCGTGGTGTTTTGCGCTTCGTCCAGAATGATGAAGGCATTGGATAATGTGCGTCCTCTCATATACGCTAGCGGCGCAACCTCGATAATGTTTCGCTCCATCATCTTCATGTAGCTTTCAAGCCCTAACATCTCTTGAAGACCGTCATACAACGGTCTGAGATACGGGTCAACTTTGGTCTGCAAGTCGCCGGGCAGAAAGCCGAGCTTTTCTCCGGCCTCAACCGCAGGACGGGTCAGTATAATTTTCTCTACCGCCTTATTTTTGTATGCCATAACGGCGCGCGCCACTGCAAGATATGTCTTGCCGGTTCCGGCAGGCCCGATACAAAAAACCAAATCATTTTTGTTGATTGCTTTGATGTATCTCCTCTGACCCAAGGTACGGCACTTGATAGGCTTTCCTTTGTCCGTAACCGCGACAACATCCATAAAGTCATCTATTTCGTGCTCGGTACCTTCCCTGACGAGGTCAAGAACCATTCTTATGTGATGTGTTTTGATTCTCTCTCCCTTGCGTATTATACCGACAAGTGTCTTGATAGTCCTTACGCAGAGGTCAACATTTTCGTCCTCTCCTGTTATCATTATCCCACTAAGACAGGTGTTGATTTCACAGCCGCAGTCCTGGGAAAGCGCATTAATGTTTTCATCAAGATTGCCGAATAAAGCGCTTAGCACTTCGCTATTATCAATCGGGAATATTTCTGTGCGCATTCAATTCTCCTTTCGTATGCGGGCGTCAACACGCCCTTCTAACTCATAGTATATACTAATTATATACAATTTGTCTATATTTTTTGTTATATTCCATTTTCTAAGGATTGTTTTGCCGGCGCTTATTTTTTGCTCAATCTCATTCTCTTTTTCTACTATCAGCCTATCTCGTTCGGCTTCAAAGCTGCGCGTAACCGGCTGATCGGCTGTTTCGTAATAGGTGAAATATTTTATCTTGACGGGCAGCACAATGCCAAAGTCGGTTTCGTGCGTCATCAAGTCTGCTTGGGTGTACGGGCAACTCGCTTGCTTGCCCACAATTTGACCGCATATATACAGCTCGCTGACGGTCTTAGTTTTTCCTGTTCTAATCCTTTCTATCCGCTCCGATTCGAATACAATCTCTTCCTTAATCCATGTCCTGCCATATACCTCGCCCCTTGCCGCAACCGCTATAATGCGCGTATCGTCAAGCACATTGAAGGCGCCGATAAGCAATTCTCCTGCCTTTACCGTGTCGCCTGCCTTTACCATAGCCGTGCCGCTTTGTACGACCACTTTGGTGATTATCGTGTCGCACTCGGCATACAGTCCGTCATAATCATATACCGGAACCGTTCCTTTGGGAAGCTCCTCCATAATACTGATAAGCAGTCTTACTCCCTTGACAGTGACAGAAGCCGAGGCGACTCCGTCAATCGAAGCCAAACTCTGTTGCAAGCTATTGTAATCTACATTGCGTTTTAAGCTGTACTGTCTGATGTTATGCTCTATCAGCACTTCCTCGACAGCCGATATTGAAACCTCGCTGAGTCCGCTGACATCAATGTCAATTACTAACATTGACATAAAAATTACTGCCGCAAAGGATACTACTATACCTGCAATCAATCCATATCGGCTGAAAAAACTTTTAGATGCGTGCAATGGCCCTTTTTGCTCGGATATTACATAATTACAACTATGCTCTTCAAAATACTTTTTTGCTTGTTCGAGGTCGCTGCTTGCGACTGTCAGTGTCAGACGGCGCAATTCTTTTTTGCAGCTCTTTACGCTTACTCTCTCGCGGCATAGCCCGTTGAGGATTCTAGCGTGATTGAGCGATTCGACGATGATTACCGTATTATTATTGCTCATCTATAATGATTCCCTTGATGACTCCGCTGACATAAAGCTCGGTAGGTGTTAATGCCAAAATCTTTAGCTGTTCGCCCTCGATTTTTACATCTCCATTCTTCTGCCGCACGCAGATGTATTGCTCGGAAAATTCCCTGATTCCCTTGTGACCGTTAATTATACAGTATCTGCCGTTGATCAGCTCCACATAGCTGTTGCACAAAAGACCCTGCGGCAAATCCAGCAACTTATTCATATCCTCATAATACGCCATAATTCTACCTCAAATATTTATATTTCGATATAAGCAAAAAAATGTAAGCGCCGGCATTATGGGCGTCGGTTGAATGGCAAAAATAACCGAAAAGCCAGTTATGCGCATTGCCGCCTATTGCCTGCAATTATTGTAGATATTGCTGTGCTAAGCTACCGTACTACAACAATGCAGCCATCTGAGCCGCAAAACCTATGGCAATTGCCGAATATCGCTAAGCGACCGTATTCCAATAATATAATTATGGTGACACGCTAAACCTACGGCAGTTGCCAATTACGTTAAGCGTGCGTACTTAAAAATGCAGCCATACCAAGCTGCAAGGCTTGCGGCGGCTGTCGAATACACTAAGCGCCTGCTTGCAACACATAAGAATAAGGCGCAAAATGTACAGCATTTTGCGCCTTATTTTGCATTAATCCTAGAATATAATACGATAGGCGAACTATTGTGACCCCAAGACTACGCTTATGCTCCTAGTACTATGCGCTCTCAACCTTTAAGAACTGCGCATTGTAAAGGTCATAATAGAAGCCCTTTTTCTTGATTAATTCGTCATGATTACCCTGCTCGACGATACTGCCCTCGCTCATGACCAGTATCAAATCCGCATTGCGTATTGTAGATAGTCTGTGAGCGATAATAAAGCTGGTTCTTCCCTCGGTAAGACTGCTCATAGCGTTTTGAATCTGTCTTTCGGTACGCGTATCCACCGAGCTGGTAGCTTCGTCAAGTATTAGTATTTTTGGCTCGTGGGCTATTGCGCGAGCGATTGTCAGCAACTGCTTTTGACCTTGAGAGATATTGCTTATTCCCTCGTCTAGCACTGTGTTATAGCCATCCGGAAGAGTGCGGATATAGTGATCGATATGCGCCTGCTTGGCAGCGTCAATGATCTTTTCGTCGGATATATTAGGGTTGCCGTAGGCAATATTATCTCTAATCGTGCCCGAGAACAGCCAGGTTTCCTGTAGCACCATGCCGAACAGACTGCGTAAGTCATTCTTGGCAAAGTCACGGTAATCCACGCCGCCTATCGTTATCTTGCCCCCGTCTATCTCATAGAAGCGCATCAATAGATTGACCAATGTAGTCTTGCCCGCTCCGGTGGGCCCCACGATTGCGATTCGGTCCGCGCTCGATATGCTGATATTCATATTCTTAATAAGCTCCTTACTCTTGTCATATGAAAAATCAGTATTGACAAAGGCAACATCGGAGCTGATTGCTTTTACACTCGCGGTTCCGCTGTCTGCGGGCTCCTCTTGCGCGTCAAGCAGTCTAAATATGCGCTCCGCCGCGGCGATTGTGGACTGGAAGGTGTTGGCGATGTTGGCAGTCTGCATAATCGGCTGACCGAATTCGGACATGTATTGAATAAAAGCCTGAATATCTCCAATCATCAAAGGATTTCTTGCCCCTGCAAGAATGCCTCCTACCACGCATACCAAAACATAACCTAAGTTGTTGACAAAATTAAGCATCGGCATAATCGTTCCCGAAATCGCCTGCGCCGCAGTGCTTTGCGCCTTGAGGTCACTGTTAAGCGTCTCGAATTTTTCGCCAGATGCTTCTTCCTTACCGTACAAAGCAACTAACTTTTGTCCTGTGAAGGTCTCCTCTATATAGCCGTTGAGAGCGCCGAGCTTTTCTTGCTGAGCGGCGAACTTTTTTTGCGATTTCTTAACGATAATCATTGTGATCGTCAAGAAAACCGGCAAAGTACCTAGCGCTATCAGCGTCATATAAACATTAATAGTAAACATCATTACAGTGATACCGATTATTGATATCACTCCCGTTATGGACTGCGAAAGGCTTTGCTGCAGCGTATTGGCAATGGTGTCAACATCATTGGTTATTCTGCTCATCATGTCACCGGTAGAATGACTGTCATAGTAACTGACAGCAACTCTTGAGAGCTTGCTTTTGATATCGCGGCGCATGCGGTATACTACCTTTTGCGTAATTCCCGCTGCAATAAAACCGGATACAAAGTGAAAAATTGCCATCACCACATAAAGGCAAAGAACCGTTACTATTATCTTTATAATATAGTCAAGGTCAATGCTTCCGCGCATTATTCCGGATTGGAGCGCATTGGTAGCTCGCGCAAGTATCTTTGGATTGAAGATATTAAATAGTGTTGCAACGACTGCCAAAATAATCATTATTATTATAGCAACTCTCTCTTTGCGCAAATAATTGACCAGCCTTTTCAGCGTCCCTTTGACATCGTCCGCCTTTGACACGGTGGCAATCATTCCACCGATTGGTCCCATATTTCTAGAAGAATTATCTGTCTGCCGTCTACCCTTCTCTTTCATTATCTTGCCTCCTTGACGCCAACCAGCTTCTGCGCATAATCACGGCTCAGCTCCTCTTCGGAGAGCTGTGATGTGGCAATATCTTTATATACCTCACAGCTCTTAAGCAATTCTTCGTGCCTGCCGAATCCCACCATTTTGCCCTCGTCTAATACGAGTATCTTGTCTGCATCCATTACAGTGCCTATCCTTTGCGCAACAATAAACACTATGCTGTTGACAGTGCATTTGCGCAGTTCGCGCCTTAGCATGGCGTCCGTCTTGAAGTCCAACGCCGAAAATGAGTCGTCAAATACGTATATTTCGGGCTTTCTTGCAAGAGCCCTTGCAATAGACAAGCGCTGCTTTTGACCTCCAGAAAAATTAGCCCCGTTTTGTTCTACTTCCGAATCAAATCCGTTTTCCTTGCCGAAAATAAAGTCAGTTGCCTGAGCAATCCTTGCCGCCTCTTCCATCTCTCTATCCCCTGCGTCCGGCGCGCCATACAGTATATTATCCCTTATAGTACCCGAGAACAACAGCGCCTTTTGGGGCACAAAACCAATCTTTGCCCGCAATGCTTTTATTGACAAGTCTGTTATGGCTTTGCCGTTGATTGCTATGTGACCGTTAGTTGTGTCAAACAGTCTGGGCAATAAATTGACAAGCGTCGACTTTCCGCTGCCCGTACTGCCCACAATCGCTATAAACTCGCCCTTCTTTGCACTGAAGCTTATATTTTTCAATGCCGACTGCGCGGCGTTGGGATAGCCGAAGGATACATCCTCAAAAACTATGCTTTCTATCTGCTCTTCGAGGCTTAATGCATTAGCGCTCTCCCTGATAGGATTGACCGAATCGAGCACCTCATTGATACGGTTGGCGGATACGCTGGCCCTAGGCACCATAATAAGTATCATAGTGAGCATTATTATGCTGAACATTATCTGTACCACATACTGTATTACTGCCATCATATTGCCGATAACTTGAAAATTAGTGCCTCCGGCACGTACCAAAGCATCAGCGCGGAAGGATGCAATCATCATTATTGAGAGCAAGGTTCCGCTCATTATAAAAGTCATCAAAGGCATAAGCGATGCCATTATCCTACCCGTCTTCAATCCTAATGCCGTCACATCCTTGTTGCGCTCGTCAAAGCGCTTGTCTTCTATCTCATCGGCCTGAAAAGCCCTCACCACTCTAACGCCGGTAATGTTCTCTCTGGTCACGCGTGTCAGCGCGTCTATTTTGACTTGCATTGCTTTGAACATGGGTATGATAATGCGCGCAACCAGTAGTATAACCGCGCTGATAATTGGCAAGGTCACAAGCAAAACTACCGTCATCTTGGCATCCTTTTTTAGTGCCATCAATATACCGCCGATAAACATTACCGGGACATTCAGCATCATTCTTTGCGCCATCATAACCAAATGCTGTACCTGCTGTACATCATTGGTCGCCCTTGTTATTAAGGTTGATGTGCCGAACACATCCTCACCTTGAGAAAATGACAAAATTTTTGTATATAGCTTTTTGCGTACATCGTATCCAAAACCCATAGCTACCCTGGAGCTAAGTATGGCAACAATTATTGAAAGTATCGAGCTGCCGAGCGTAATCGCAAGCATTATCAGCCCGTTTCTCCATATTACCGATGTATTGCTTGTCTGCTTTTGCTCAATCTGGACACTTCCGCTGGAATCAAGCCGCAGATAGCCCTGCATAGGCGCACCGTCAGCCAGCCCGTTGTCTGTCCTCTTAAAGCGGGGCAGCTTCATCGAGCCCGACTCGGTCAGCATAAAAGCGGGTAAATCGTCTGCATTGATGCCCATTAACGCAGGGTTGATAACTACGGTGTTCCCATTCTCATCCACTTCGAAGGCAGGCAAGAAGCCGACAAAATCAAATTGAGCGTAATACTTGCCGTCCCTCTCCGTTACAACCAGCTCGCCTGCATTTTCATGCACCATCTTAACCAAAGGCATATCCTCGCCGCCCATAAGCGTACCGTCAATATACACAAGCTCGCCGTTATGTCTTTCAAAGACAATTTCGGTTGTAATGCCCTCACCGATTATCCTGCTCATTCTGTCCGGAAGGTACAGTGAGGCGATTGAAGTGCATGACACAAGAATTATCACTATAGCAATCAATAATTTATAGGGCTTCAGCCCTTTCAACAGTTTTAACATTTATTCCACCTCTTGCCCGATATCTCTAGCGTTTTCCACCAATTCTTGCGAATTTTGATATACCTTCATAATCAGATGCTCAAGGACGCTCAGCTCATCCTCGCTGAAGTCTTTGAATACGCATTCTTGCCAGCGCTCCATACTTGCTTTGGCATTAAGTGCCAGCTTCTGCCCTTTTTTTGTAAGGTATAATCTCTTAATCCTGCGGTCGTTCTCATCCTCTATGCAATCAATCAGTCCAAGCTTTGCCAGTTTGCTGATTGCCCTCGTTGTGTGCGCCTTGTCCACAAACAGTTCTTGCGTCAATTCTCTCATGCTCTGCCCGCCATTGTTGGCAAGCGAAATAATGTAATGCATTGCCCACAATGGAACGCCCGTGCAAGAGCTTTGCGAGTTGAAAAATATCCGCATATTTTTTTTGATATCCTTAAAATATATCCCTATATTCACAGTCCCTCCGCAGTAGGCATAACACACTTAGTGCCGCGCCTACTATAGAATACATCCGAATAGTTGACTTGTCAACTACTTAATGCAATTTGAAAAATACTAGATGCAATTTGAAAAAGTGCCGTATTAATTGTTTCGGCACTTCTTTATCAGTAGAATATATGATACTCTCTTTTTGTTTTATTACCTGTACCCCTGATAGGGATTCGGCGCGCTGTTGCTAATGCTTTGGGATATCGTCCGTCTCTTCGGCGTCCTCACAGCCGCAGTCTTTATCTAATGTGTCATCCGAATCGTCCTCGAGAGAAGAATAGTCCGAAAAATTCTTGTATTTGACATATACATGCGCCGCAATAATCAGCAAAATAACGACAATAGCGAACAATCCGATAACACTGTAAATCAAACTATTAAACTTGGGATATATTATGATGTTGAAAATGATTATAAAAGATCCTCCAACTATACAGAAGATGGCAATAATCATTTCAATAATTGCACCTGTCGTAAATAACTTTGGCTTCAATTACAATATCTCCAGATTCTTTTTATATGCTCTTTTGAATTCGTTGCGGCAATAGAGCGCGTCTTTTATCTCGAGAGAACAATCTCCAGTAGCCTCCGTCTTCATTATTACGCTGTCACCCAGCACGTCGCAGGATATGCCAGTAATCAATCCGCTCATGCTTCTGTCAAAGCTTTCGGCAATTTTCAGTATAACACCCAGCTTAAACACAGCAGAGATATCCTCTTCTGTCAGCATACTCTGATACTTCAGCAGCTGCTCGCTGGGTTCTCCCGTCTTATGCGCTGACGCCACAAATGCCGCCATCACAATATCCTTGTGCGAAATGCCGTACAAATTGCTGTTGAGTATAATGTAGCATGAGTGCATATGATGGTCGTAGTACTTAATACGCGTACCGGCGTCATGCAGTATTGAAGCAACGCGCAAAACCTTGAAGTACATTCTAGGCAGCTTATGCAGCACCTTAAGCTGCTTAAAAAGCTGCATGGAGAGGTCAGCGACATGGCGCGAATGATTTTCATTCTCCTCAAAATATTTTACAAGGGTCTGCAAGCTGTGTCCCAATACATCAGAAATAGGTTTTTCATTTACTGAAGGCACCGAATATTTGAACATTGCGCCCTCTCTAAGGCCGCTTCCGCTGATTACGATGTTGTTAAATCCGGCGGTATCGGCTATTGTCTTGATTGCGGCAAGCGCCGACGGGAATATATCTGCCCTGCCGCTCGAAAGACCCTTGATCTTCATTGTCTTGTCAAGAGGCAATGTCTTAATCGTGTCATATATCGAATCAAATTCGCTGATACTTATACTGTAATTGTGAGCCATATCCAAAGGATAGTTTTTGATTTTTCTGCTGATTTTGCCCAGATTGCGGAACGAGCCGCCGACCCCGATAAACTGCACATCAGGCTCAAGATTTTTTATCCAAGGAATATTCTCAATGCTTTCCTTGACGAATTCCTCAATTTTTTCCGACTTTTCCTCAGGCTTCAGTCCGGCATCCTTGAACAGGTCGGTTAGGGTAACCGATCCAAAAGGAAGGGTCTCTTGCGCGATGATATTTTTGCGATTGTAATAGACAAACTGCGTGCTTCCGCCGCCCATGTCCATTATTACGCCCTTAGGTATATCCATTGAGTTGACAACACCGGTATAGGTGAACTGCCCCTCCTCTTCGCTGGTAAGCACCTTAAGCTTTATACCGCAGGTAACGCTGACCTCTTCAAGAAAGCTTTTTTGATTCTTTGCGCGGCGGACTGCCGCAGTAGCGTACGCCAAAATCTTCTCTACACCGTTGGAGTCGCAAAATCTTCTGAACATCTGGAGCGTCTTCTTGGTCTGCTCAATGCGCTGTGGACGGAGAAAACCGTCTATTTCCATATCTTGACCTAACCTAACTGTCTCTTTTAGCTCGTCAAAGACCACAAAATACCCGCCGTCAAGTACATTGACCAAAACTAGCCGCGCAGTATTGGATCCTAAGTCAATAATAGCTATTTTTTCCATAAGTTACCTCATATTAGATTATTACACGCAAAGATAGTATTATATCTGCATATAATGAATAATTATAACATACTAATAAAGTTTTGGGAATACCCTTGCCGGTTATTTTACAAAAGAATATTTATTCAGCCGCTTTATCATAATGTAATTTTGCGGCGCAAAAACGCCGCAAAAAACAAAATATATCTTCTTATCAATTATCTTTTGATTATACACTTAGACGGACACTTATCCGCGCATATTCCGCATCCAGTACATTTTGAATAATCAATAACGGCGAGATTGTCAATAATTGCAATAGCTCCGTGAGGACAGTTTTTGGCGCATATCCCGCAAGATATACATCCTCCCTTGCACACTGAGCGGACATCTTTTCCTTTCTCGTGCGATTTACAGGCCACATACACCTTAGCATCAGAAGGTATCTTTATAATCAATTTCTTTGGGCAAGCCTTGGCGCACAAGCCGCACTTCACGCATTTTTCCTGAATTATATCCGCGCGACCGGTGTTGTTGTTGACTATCGCGGCATGACGCTGACAGGCGTCCACGCAGCTGCCCATACCCATACAGCCCACCGGACAAGCCTTGCTTCCCGATGCAAGCAGTTCCATAGAACGGCAATCGCCGTAGCCCTGATATGTATACTTGTCAATGCAATTATTACCGCCGTTGCAGGCAACCACATATATAAACTCTTCACAGCAGTTGACCGAGCCGATAATCTCGGCAATCTTGTCTTTTCTCTCTTTTGAGGTGGCAGAACAGCATGCCAAATCCGTCTTGCCCTCAACTAGCGCAACGGCATACGCGCCGCAGCCTGCAAAGCCGCAACCGCCGCAGTTGGCGCCGGACAAAAGCTTGTTGACCTCTTCTATACGCGGGTCTTGCTCGACAGAGAGCCTCTTGCCAAGATAGGCAAGCATGGCGGCAAACAGCGCCCCAAGACCGAACAAAATCCCTGCCGGTATTAGTATCTTTGCATATAGGGGAAGATTGACCACAGCCATTATATCAATAAAATTAGCCATAAAATACTCCTATATCCCGAACATTCCGCTGAACGCTCCGAATGCCATACTCATTATTGCAGCTGCAATCAAGGTAATAGGGAAACCCTTGAA
>CAYTUT010000043.1:0-11084 GCA_964441295.1 uncultured Christensenellaceae bacterium
CAGCGTCATTATCGCTGAAGCCGAGATATTCGGTACTGCCGATATATCTAGAACGCAGTGCAGCAATCCGTTCTGCAAGGTATTCCCTGGTCTGAGGGTAAAGGGTAATTTTCTCTCCAAGCATGACCTCATAGAGATTGCACTCCATAATAGTACAGTACTGTCTGTTGATTTCGTCGGTTTCGCCTGAAGAATTTTGGATAAATGCCATAGCGTTGGAGCCGTTGAATTCCCACCATGTGTTGTAATCCTTGCGCTCGAAAAATTCACTCCAAAGCCAGCCTTCGTATTCTTCTCCCATATTGATGTATGCGGCATACATTATGTTTTGCACCGCCTTATAGTTGATGTACTCGCTAAGCAGTGTCTCCGAGATGTTAATCAGATACTTATTATTGATGTTGAGATAATCCGGAATATTGGCTTGCTTCTCTAGATAATAGTATAGCGTCCCGTAACAGGCGGCAAGCCGCCCGAGCAACTCGTACGAAAAAGTGTTGAATTGGCGCTCTACCTTTGTCTCAAGCGCGGATGGAAAGCTGTCAGGCTTGTACACGGCATAAAGCGAGGAGACCTCCCTTAAATTGAGAGGATAGAGCGAAAAGGGCGAAGCATCTCCCTCTTCGCCGGCGGCGTCTCCGCCGGATGACCTTGCGAGAGTCTCGCTGTTAACGGGCGCGATGACAAGATTACCCGAAAGCGCCTCAGCGTTGCGGAGAGAAATATAGCTAAGCAAACCGTTGATGGAGATTATAGCGACAAGTATCATAACTACTGCAACTACTTTGCCCACGACGAGACCCTCCCACCTTATTATACCACAATATGGCAATTGTGTTAATATAGTTTGCAAAATTTAATTATTGCAAAGATTTGAAAGCAAAAGCGCCGCGGTAGCTTATGCCGCGGCACAACGCAATGATTAGCTTATATCGCTATTAGAGGTACTTTCTCAGCTCCGGAAGACTGTTCTCGAGTATTTGGCGGAAGTCCTTGGCAAGTGCGACGACTTCCGGCGACAGGTTGACGCTTGCAGTATTGAGGTTCTTTGAAATAGTATCGATAGCCCAATTTACATTGCGCAGAATATAATAGGAAATCTTAGGGTCGGAACTGGTAGTCATCATGCTGATTTTTGTAGCATTGCGCTGGAATGCCTGTTTGATACTGCCGAAGAAATCAGCTGCAACTGCGTGCTCGCTCATATATTTCAGGCAACGCTCGTTAATGCGGGCAAAATCCTTTATCAACCTGTCAAGATAGTTTTTGAGGTCCATGTTTTCAATGTATTGCCTGACTATATCAATGTTTTGCATTCCGGACATCGCAGCCTTGGAAATATCGTGAAGCATTATAGCTTCGTCCTCTCTGGAGATGTATTTGATTTGCACTGCGGCCGTTTCGTCCTTAATATCAACAATTTTGCCTTGCTCCACTTCGGGAGTATCTGACGTCTTATTTTGATTAACCTTATTTTCCATAAAAAACTCCTTTTATTTTGTTATGTGAATTAGTGCGTATTTTTATTCTAAAAGCGTGCCAAATCGAATAAATAATACTATGGAAAATGTAAAAGAAGGCAAAATTAAAAAAGCGCATACGCTAGCTGTCAGCAACAAAATCACTGTAACAGGGGTGGAGAATGTTATTAACATGGGCGAAAAAGAAGTGGAAATTGCTCTCTACAATAATGTCCTTCACCTTTCGGGCAACGGCTTTTCCGCCCTGCATTTGAATATCGAGGAGGGCACGCTGGTTCTAGCGGGTGAGCTGATAAGCTTAAAGTACTCGCATTCAAGATCGCAGGAAGGGTTTTTTAAGAGGCTTTTGAAATGACGCTTGCAGGCACTGACATACAACCGCTTATCTTTCTTGCCACCTTTGGCGCGGGCGCATGCTCGGCGATTCTTTATGCAAGCTGTTATATGCTACGATATCTTACAGCTTTTAGACGGATATTCGAGATGATAACCGATATATTGTTCGTAGCTATATCGGCGGGGTTGTATTTTATCGCGATATATTACTCGGGGTTCGGCGAAATGCGCGCATATACGATTATCAGTTTTTTGGCGGGCTTCTTTATCCTGTATTTTTTGTTGCGCCCCTTAAAAAAACATATGCCAAAAGTCAAAGAAAGGCTTGCCAAAATCCGCAAATTGCCGGTAATCAATAAGATATTCAAGTGACCCTGCGCAGGTAGCTCGCGGCGCAAAGGCTTCGCGTGATACGAGGGCATTCGGTAAATTTTGTTTAATAATCTTTATTTTTTTTTGTGTTGTGATATAATAAGCGTATGAAAAAGCTTGTATCTGCCTTGCTATGCCTGATAATTGCTCTGTTGCTCGCCGCTTGCGTCAAGACTTCTTATGAAGAGGTCGAGCGGTTCACCATTGCCGCGGGCAGAGGCGCGTACATACAAGCGCGGGACACAGTAATGCCGTCAGCTTCGGTCAAGCTGTCCGTTCCGGAGGGTACTCTGCCCGTAATGCCGTATGAGGATGCGGGAATCATTATAGTTTCGGCAGATACTGACATGGTCGATGACAATTTTGACACCATCAAAGCTTTTGGAGCGGCCGACTTGGCAGGAAATCTTCTCGTAGAATGCGTGTATAGCGAGATAAGTGTCAGCGGCAATTTTCTTATGGCTATCCATGATGACGGCGAGGAGATAAGCTACGATTTTTACTATAAGGACGGTGCAAAACTGTTTGCCACGGGTAATGTAATCAATAATTTTGCAGCTATTGACGAGGACTATTTTGCCGTATATACGGAGTATAACTCAGAGGTTTTTTACAAGAGCGGCGCTGCGCTATTTGGACAAGCCAGACAGCTTACAAGCGCATATCATTATTCTTTGTGCGGCGAATTTTTGTTGGCGCATGAGCCCGAGCAGGCGCATTATTTTATATACCGTATTGTGGAAAACTCAATATTGCTCCAAAAGAGTTATATGAGCACCGTCAATATATTATACAACATAGGCTATATTGGGCAGGGGGATTTTTTGATATCCGCCATGCAGACGGCGACCGCGCAACAGCATATGTATTCGGATATGATTGATGATTCTACGCATTATCTGAATCAAAGCTTGAAGGTATACAATCCCGTGAGCGGAGAAAAAGCTATCAGCTCAGAAATAATAATTATCGGCATTGTCAATCGCTATACTCCCACAATCCTTTATACAGAAAGAAAAAGACTTAACTTGAAGGAGGGCTATTCTGCCGCGTACGCCTTGAAGCTCAACAGCGAAAAAGCGCGCATCGGTCAGGAGGCCTATGTAATCAACCGCAACGGGACAGCCGTAGTGCGCTTGCACGGGGGGCTTAGTCCTTTCACGATAACATACAAAAATGACTATGGCTTTGCAGGGAATGCCGTCAGCGGCTATTCTGCCGCGCTCTTTGATTTGAGCGGAGCGGCGCTTTTTATGAAGAGCGATTCGGAATACTATGCGCAAAGCTACAATAACGGACGGTACACTCTTGCAAAAATGACCTCGTCAGGTCTTCTCTACGGGCTGCTCGACAGTAATGGCGAGGCGATTATAGACTTTGAACTGCAATTTTTGGCGACCTTCGTCAGCAACTACAGCGTAGCCAAAAAGGACGATGTCTACTTCCGCATTAACGCAAACGGAGATTTGCTCGCCGTTATTGAGGACATATACGGCGACAATACCCAGTTTGTCTTTAATTGTTACACATATTTAGAGGACAGCAAAATCGGCGTCAAGAACTATGCCGGTGAAGTATTGATTCAGGCGGCGTATGACAGCGTGGTTTTTAGAGGCTATGTCGGCGATAAGGTATATATATTATTAGCCGATGGTGATAATACCGACGCCTTCCGCCTAGAGTGATTAACATTTTTTTCCTAGAATAGTGCAAAACCCCCCGCACATACTGATAGGGGAGGTACTAATATGGGAATTTGGGACATTGTTTTATATGTAATTGCCGGTATAGTAGGTTTGATTGTTTATTTCATTCCTTCCTATATAGCAGTGCGCAACAATCACCATAGCAAAGGCTGGATAATCCTTGTCAATGTTTTACTTGGATTCACGGTAGTCGGCTGGATTGTCTCTTTGCTTTGGGCAATCAACACCCCTAAGCGAATGGCTGGTCACAACTAAGGTGCGCAGGGTCGTTTTGATCTTGGGAATTGTTATGCTTCTCGTATGCGCCGTGTTTCTAACAGGCAGTTTGTACGAGAAGCATTTCAATGTACCCCTTAAGGTAAGCCACGGCGGTACCTGCATTTTTGAAGGAGGATGCCCCGTCAGCTTTTGGCGTTACGGTATGAAGGTGAGGGAGGGCAGTTATCATGCACTTTACCAAAAGACTTTGTCCGAGGGGCACTCGCCGGTACAAGCGCTCAACTTCATTTCGGAGGGTCTGGGTGACCGCATGTTTGAGCTAGCCGCCTCTGTATCGGTGCCGGCTGTTGACGCGCAGTTGGTGGTCAACAAGGAAGCCCCCTTTTTTGAGTATATTAAAGAAAAAGAAGGCGCCGCGGTAGATATGGGTATTTTCGGCGCTGAGGTCGCAAAAGCGCTGGATAGCGGCAGAGGGGCTGAAATGGTAACCGCGCCGGTAAAGGCAGAGGCAAGTGTTGAGTCGCTTGTGAAACTGACACAGCGCAGGGCGCTTTTTTCTACCGGTTTCGCCAGTTCTTCGCCTGAGCGCAAATCCAACATAAAATTGGCGCTAGAGAGCATCAATGGGTACACTCTGGAGCCTGGACAAGAGTTTAGCTTTAATACTGTGGTAGGGGAGCGCAAGGCTGAGCGGGGCTACAAAGAGGCAAAAATAATAAAAAACGGCAAATTTGTGGAAGGTATTGGCGGCGGTGTATGTCAGGTGTCTACTACCTTATATAATGCCGCGTTGCTCTCGGGCATGACAATAGTGAGCGCCACAAGGCATTCTCTCCCCGTATCATATATTGCGCCATCAAGGGACGCGATGGTGTCAAGCGGTACCGATTTTGTATTTAGAAATGATACGGGGCACCCTGTATATATATTCACAAGGAGCGCGAGCAACAGAGCCGAAATATCGATATTCGGGGAGCATCTGCCCGCAAAAATAGAGCTCAAGTCAGAGCTTGTAAGGACGGTTCCTTTTAAGAACAAAACCGAATCAGATACAATAATTGCCGACGGCGAACTAAAAGATTACCGCTTGATAAAGGCCGGCAAAGAGGGGATAGTAAGCCGTCTGTATTTGGAGCAAGAGGGCAAGAGCACCTTGCTGCGTGAGGACATCTATGCGCCGCAGGACTCAACTTGGCAAAGAATTGATACAGAAACCATAGATTATCAGCTCGCAGCATAGACGGCATATAACGCTATTTTTTTGCAAAAACTGATTGTATATGTCAAAAAAGAGCGTTGACTGCCGTTAAAGAATGCTAGTAGAATTAAATGAGCGGAGTAAATATGGCTGTAAATAAACTAAAAATAAATAAGCATCAGCAAAGTTTGATAGATTACTACATGCCGTCCGCAGAGGTCCTTATGGGGCTGTCTGAATTTTTCAGCGTATTCTCAGACCCGACAAGGGTAAAAATCTTGTCCGCGCTATCAATTACCGAGATGTGCGTTACGGATATATCTTTAGTGCTTAATCTGCAGCAAAGCACCGTATCGCACCAGCTGAAGTTTCTCAAGTTGTTCAGAATGGTCAAAAACCGCAAGGCGGGCAAGACCGTTTTTTATTCCATATCCAGCCGCTTTATTGAAGAAGCATTGAATACCGGTATAGCTTTTTTGGGCTATTAGTATTGAGAAATAGCGCGCAGGGATTTTTTATCTTGTGTTTTTTTGGGGAGATGCTATAATATTTGTATGAACGATATTATAAGGACAAAGCTGAAGGAAATGCCCTCCGGCAGCGGTGTGTACATAATGCGCAACGCGGACGGTGAAATCGTCTATATAGGCAAGGCAGTCAATCTGAAAAACCGCGTCAGGAGCTATTTTCACGACTCAATCAAGGACAGCAAGGTGATGGCGCTTATTGACAAGGTTGCTGACTTTGACTACATAATCACCAATAGCGAGGTGGACGCGCTTGTCCTTGAAAACACTCTTATCAAACATCACAAGCCGCATTACAATATTTTGCTCAAGGATGACAAGCTGTATCCTTTTTTGCGCATAGACACTAGAGAAAGCTTTCCAAAAATAGAGGTTATCAGGCGCCTGAAGTCGGATGGGGCAAAGTATTTTGGCCCCTATATGCTTGGCATTACCACAAGGGATATGCTCGATATGCTGCACACGGCGTTTTCCTTGAGGAGTTGCAGTCACAATCTGTGCAAATTGGCAAAATCGCACAGAGCATGCCTGAATTATCATATCGGCCGCTGCTCTGCGCCGTGCAAAGGGTTAATCAGTCGGGAAGAATATCGCAAGGTGATAGGGGAAGTCATAGACTTTTTGAAAGGAGATGACAAAAAGGTAAGGCAGATACTCAATCAAAAAATGCAGGCATGCTCGGATAAGCTGGACTTTGAGACGGCGATGGAGTATAAAAAACGTCTTGATGTCCTTGACAAAATGGTCAGAAGTCAGGTAGTTGCCCTGCCTAAAGATTATAATCTCGATGTGTTCGGCATAGCAACAGGCATTGCCAGCAATGCTATAGCTGTGCTGTCAGTACGGGGCGGCAAGCTTGTATCTGCGGATAAGTATCCCGTCAAGGCGGGACTTGATAATTCGGATTCCCTATCGTCCTTTATATACCAGTATTACGGCTTTACGCCGATTATAGCTGAGGAAATCATCTGCTCAATTAATCTTGATGGAGCGGGGCTCGAGGAGGCGTTGACGCAAAAAGCCGGCAAGAAAATACGCGTAAGCACTCCTCGGCAGGGCGTGAGGCGACAGCTTACTATAATGGCGGATAACAACGCGGAGGAGTACCTTTCGCGCTCTACCGCTGACTTAACCAGACGCGAAAATATGACTTCGGGAGCGGCCGTTCAGCTAGGTCAGATACTCGGCATTGCTACCCCGATAAGAATGGAATGTTACGATATATCCAACATAAGCGGGACGGATAAGGCGGCTTCTATGACAGTGTTTTGCACTGGAGAGAAGGATACTAAAATGTATAGGACGTTCCGTATAAAAACAGTAACGGGCGCCAATGACTTTGCAAGCATAAAGGAGGCGCTTTCGCGCCGACTGAACCGCTTGACCGAGGGCAAGGACATAAGCTTCAGACAGCGCCCCGATTTGATTGTTATTGACGGCGGACACGGGCAGGTCACCTATGCAATGGAAGCGCTGTCAGAGTGCGGATATCCGGATATACCTTTGATAGGTCTAGCAAAACGCGATGAGACGATTATCAAAGCGGACGGGCAGGAAGTACAACTTCCCAAGAACAGCTTTGCCCTGATGCTTTTGCAGCGCATTCGCGATGAAGCGCACCGTTTCGCTGTCAATTATCACAGAAAGCTGCGCGCGGCAAGGACTCTGGAGAGCAAATTAAAAGCTATTGACGGAGTGGGGGAAAGCACGGTCAAAGCTCTCTTTGCTCACTTCAAGTCGTATGAGGCAATAGCCCGGGCGGACAGGGATGCGCTGCTCCAAGTTCCGCGTCTCAGCGCAAAGCAGGCGGACAGTATTATTAGATTTTTCAGCGATACAGCGAGCAGCGGCAATTAAGATTTACTGCCAGCAATTAAGGTGGTATAAGCTTGCAAAAAAGCCGCTCTTGTGCTAAAATTAGTTACTATGAAATACAAGATGATAGCAAGTGATTATGACGGCACCCTTTACCCTTTCAATGCGCGGGAGGTGCCTTTTTATACTAAGCAAATGATACACCGCTACATTGCAGCAGGCGGAAAGTTCGTGCTTTGCACGGGTAGAATCTTTAGCTCTATCGAGCCCGAAGCCAAGCGGTTGGGACTCGGCGGAGATTTGATTTGCCTTCAGGGCTCGGCAATATATTCTCTCGATAGCGGCGAGCTAAGATTCGAGGAGTGCCTTGACACGGCTGAGGCTGTAAAAGTGCTGGAGTACGGCGAAAGTGAAAACAGGGTGTGCCATGTCTATCACGGCGGCTATTACTACACGGAGAAAGAGAATACATTTACCACGATGTATGCCGATTATTGCAATGTCCCTCCCGTCTATACCTCAATCAAACTTTCAGAATATGTCAGGTCAAATAACCTCCGCCCATTCAAGATAATCATACTGGCTCCTCCCAACGAGGCGAGAGAAACTCTGAGAAAAGCGCGCGAGTATTTCAAGGACGGGGTCGACGTGTCAAGAAGCGGGCCGATGTACATAGAGATAGTATCGTCAAAGTCAGGCAAGGGCAATGCAGTGGTTAAGCTTGCCTGGCATTATGGCATAGCCGCCCACGAGGTCGCAGTATTCGGCGATGCCCTTAATGATATATCCATGCTCAAAGTAGCAGGACTTGCAGTGGCGGTGGACAACGCCATGCCCGAGGTCAAGGAGGTTGCACATCTTATTGCGGATTCGGCAACTGATTGCGGGGTTGCAAAGGTAATCGAGAAGATAATATCGGACGAAATATAATACAAAAATTGTACTAAACAGGTCATAAGACTGGCATTGCGCTGTGGGCAGGCATATAATTAATTATGTCATACATCAGCATTGCCGAAAAATTGAGAAAGCAAAATGTCGCGGTCAGCGAAGCGGTTGAGGGCGCCGTCCTCAGTGCGTTCGGGAGCGGGGGAAAGGTTGACTATCTGGTGGAGCCGTCGACTATAGAGCAACTGATAGCGTCAATAGAGATACTTGGCGATTCGCCCTATTGTATACTAGGCGGCGGCTGCAATTCGCTCATATCGGACAACGGACTGCGCTGCGCTCTGTCTTTAAGACGGCTTACCGCGGTTACCGTCCACGGAAGAGGTATGGAATGCTTAGCGGGTACCCGTCTTGCAACGATTGCCGCCCTTGCCGAAAAACATAGCTTCTCCGGAGCCGAGTTTCTCACCGGCATCCCGGGCACTCTAGGCGGAGCGGTGACAATGAATGCGGGCGCTTTCGGCAGTGAGATGAAGGATATAATCACAAGTGTAAAACTGCTCGAAAACGGTAAAATAGTCGAATATAGCGCAGACAGGCTAGGACTGAGATACCGGCACAGCGAGGTGGGCGACCGTATTGTAATAAGCGCCGGTATCGAATTGAGCAGCGCTGCTTTGAAAGAGATTAGAGCGCTTTCAACGAAGTATAGGGAATACCGCATGCGCACACAGCCCTTTGGACGCTCTCTCGGGAGTGTGTTCAAAAAGGCAAACGGCCTAAGCGCGGCAGTGTATATAGAAAAGACCGGACTTAAGGGCATGACAATAGGCGGCGCGCAGCTGTCAAGCAAGCATTGCAACTTTATTGTCAACAAGGGCTCGGCAAAAAGCGCTGATTATCTCGCGATAGTAGATATGGTACGCAGCAAGGTTGCAAAACAAGGGATAGAATTGGAACTGGAGAATAAATTACTAGGCTATGAATGATGCGAAAATCAAAGCAGAAACCCTTGAAAGCGTTGTAAGGGATAAAGAAGAGCTGTTGTCGTATCTTGCCGCACTGGTTGCAGCGGGAGGCGAAATTTCGTTGAACGGCAGAGAGCTTTCGCTTGACTTTGTAACCTATAACAGCGCGCTTGCCTATGACTTCTCCATGACGGTCAAGTCGCATTATGGCTTCGGAGCCGAAATAAGTATAAAACAACCAGAGGACAAGCGTTATAACAGGTATTTTACGGTAAGCCTTCCATCCAAGATATCAAGACAGCTGCTAAGGGACACCAAAATTGTCGTATTAGCCGACAACGGAGATGTCAAATCAATCAACTTCGGCGTAAGCGCTTTTGCAAGAAGAGATGAAAAAAACTTTTCCAATTACATCAGAGGACTGTTTTTGGCTTGCGGCAAGGTGTTTATATACGAGGGTAATTATATTGCCGAAATGTTGCTTCCCAATGCCGACTTTGCGGCGGAAATATCTGAGATGCTAGCAAAATATGATATAATATGCGGTCAGCACGAACGCATGGATAAGACTGCGTTGACAATTAAGGCGGGCGATATGGTCAGCAGCTTTTTGGCCTTATGCGGCGCGGCGGAGAGCTCGCTTGAGCTGATTAGCATACTCATCAGGAGGGAGATGAGCAACAATATAAACAGGCAGGCTAACTGCGAGGCTGCCAATTCGGATAAGACCGCTACGGCTGCCGTAGAGCAGGTCCGCGCGATAATGGATATCCAAAGGCTAAAGCGTATGGACAAGCTGTCAGCGGAGCTGGTTGAGGTGGCTGAGTTTAGGCTTGCCAATCCGGACATGCCGCTTGCGGGTATGGCTGCGCATTTCAAATTGACAAAGAGCGGAATCAGCCATAGAATCAAGCGCATCATGAGGATTGCGGAAGAACTAGTTGGAGAGGAGAACAAATGAAACAATTTGTACATTTGCATTTGCATACCGAATACAGCCTGTTAGACGGGGCTACGCGTATCAAAACAATATTTGACAGAGCGCGCGATCTGAATATGCCCGCTGTCGCAATGACCGACCATGGCAATATGTACGGGACAATAGACTTCTTCCATGCGGCGGAAAAGAGCTGGCATTCCTTAATAAAGAAACTTAAGTTTGACGAGGCGATGTCGTATTATGAAAAGGCAATCTCCGCTAATCCCGATGTAAAGATAGACAAGCCCAACAAGGACGACATATATGTGAGCAAGGAGGACAAGGCCAAATACAGTCATCTTTATGTCAAGCCCATTATCGGATGCGAGTTCTATACTACCGATAATATGAGGGTCAAAGAGAAAAAAGAAAAAGACATGTTTCACCTTGTGCTGATTGCCAAGAACGAAATCGGCTACAAAAATCTTGTCAAGCTCAATTCGCTTGCCTGGGTTGAAGGATTTTACTATAAACCCCGTATTGATATTGACTGTCTGAAAAAATATGCCGAGGGCTTGATATGCCTGTCCGCCTGCGTAGCGGGACGGATTCCGCAATACATTCTCGAGGATAATTATGAAAAAGCCAAAGAGTA
>CAYTUT010000044.1:0-3467 GCA_964441295.1 uncultured Christensenellaceae bacterium
AATATTAATTAGGATTTATTTATTGCTGTCTGATAAAGAATAAATAATATGGAAAATATAGCTGGCCAGAAGGACTGGAACCCTTGGCTTTTGGTATCCTCGTAAAGATAAGTGCTTATGGTGTTGATGCCGCTTGCTGCGCCCT
Organism: uncultured Christensenellaceae bacterium; assembly: GCA_964441295.1. Lineage (GTDB taxonomy): Bacteria > Bacillota > Clostridia > Christensenellales > CAG-1252 > SACC01. Next base: position 146 of record CAYTUT010000044.1, read on the forward strand.
TATTAATCTGGGTAATAATAAAGTCGTCGAGCGATATGGTGAAGGACATTATAAAGCCTGATACTATGCTGGGTATAAGCATAGGAACCTGCACTTTTAACAGCGCTTTTGTAGGGTTGGCGCCAAGGTCTAACGCCGCTTCGTACACATTCGGGTCGATTTGATAAAGTCTAGGCAGCACCGACAGGACCACATAGGGGGTACAAAAAGATATGTGACCTATAATCAGACGCGTATAACCGCTCGGAAAAGAGAATGTGACAAAGAATATCATCAAAGAGACCGCCATAACTATCTCCGAGTTGATAATCGGCAGCTGATTCATCGCCGATACGGTCTGCTGCGCCCTCTTTTTGAGATGGAACATGCCTATTGCCGCGGTCGTGCCCATAACGGTTGCCACGGTAGAGGAGACTAGCGCGATCAGCAGTGTGTTTTTTACAGCTGACATAAGCACGGGACTGTTGCGGCTTGTAAAGATAGCTAGATAATTATCAAAGGTAAAGGTACCGGCTAATGAGAACCTGCTTCCGCTTGAGAAGAAAGAGAGAATAATTATCAGAATAATCGGCGCATACATAAAAGCAAGCACCAGCAGCAGATATGATTTTGCGAATAACTTTTTTACCATACCGCGCTGCCCCCTTGATTATTCTTGTTAATCTTCGATATCACCATATTGGATACGAGCACTAGCGCGAGCATAATGAGAGACATAACGCTGCCTATTCCGTATGTGCTGCTGCTTTGGAACATGTAATTGATTGTATCTCCGAACAGGGTTATTCGGCGGTTGGATAGAATCTCGGTGATGGCAAATGTGGATATTGTGGGGATGAAAACCATTGTTATTCCGCTTATTATGCCGGGTACAGACAGGGGAAGTATGGTCTTAAAAAATACTACGAACCCATTGGCTCCTAAGTCCTCGGATGCCTCTATGTAACTTTTGTCAATGTTGCTTATCGTAGTGTGGAGCGGAAGTATCATAAAAGGCAGATAGTTGTATATCATGCCTACAAGCACGGCAGTCATGCCAAGCGGCCATTCAAATATTTGGAATATCGCTTTGGTAGCAAGCGTGCGTATCAAAAAGTTGACCCACATTGGGATTATGAAAAGAAGCGCAATTACCTTGCTGGAGCTGTACTGGGTGAGGAAGTATGCCACCGGATAGCCGATAAGAAGACATGCCGCCGTAGTGAACATGCCGACAAGAATGGAACGTTCCAATATTTTTATACTGCTCTGGTCCTTAAAAAAGTCCACAATATTCTGAAAAGAGAAAGAGCCGTCCGCCTTAAACGCGTTGATTAGTATAAGGACAAGGGGAGTGATAATAAATATCAGCATGAAAAGCACATAAGGATATGAAAAAACCTTACGGGTGAAGCGAAAATTCTTGATTTTTGAGAGCATTGCGGCGCTATTCATCTTTCGGCCTCTCTATTTCGGTGATAATTAGATGCTCAGGCTTAACGGATATACCGACTCTGTCGCCCTTAAGCCAGTCGTCCTCGGTATCGATAAAAAAGTCATAATAATCATCCGCGCGCACTACGCACTGATAGTAGCTGCCCTTGTAGATTGAGTTAATCACTTCGCCGCCGATTATACCGTCGCTTTCATCATCGTGAATTATTACATCGTCAAAATCAATCTGGACCTTTACGGGGGTGCCTGAGGGCAACTCGCTGTTGCAAGGGAACCTTCCGCCGCATATCTCCACAACGCCAGTGTCCCACATCTCGGTGACGATTTCGTTGATTATCCTGGATTTGTGCATGATATGGAGGTCAGAGGGGCTGATGTATATGCCTATCCGCTCGCCTATAGAGCATTCGACATTATCATAGAGCATAATCTCCATGCGCTCTTCCCCGTAAGTCTTGACCGTGATATGGTAGTGCGTACCCTTGAAAACGCAGGATATTACCTCCGCGTGGAACATGGCTTTTTCGTTGTCCTCTTTGAGCACATATATGTCCTCGGGGCGCACTATTACATCTATGGGCTCGTTCTTTTTGAAGCCCTTGTCCACGCATTGCAGCTCCGCTCCAGCAAACTCAACAAGAAAATCCTTGCGCATTATTCCGCTGAAGATGTTGGATTCGCCGATAAAGTCCGCAACAAAAGCGTTTGCCGGCTCGTCGTATATCTTCTGAGGAGTGCCGATTTGCTGTACCAGGCCGTCTTTCATGACAATAATTGTGTCGCTCATTGTCAGAGCCTCTTCTTGATCATGCGTAACGTATATGAAGGTTATTCCCAACCGTCTGTGCATATCCATCAGCTCAAGCTGCATATCCTTGCGCATTTTGAGGTCAAGCGCACCTAGAGGCTCGTCTAAGAGCAATACCTCGGGCTCGTTGACCAACGCTCTTGCTATTGCCACACGCTGCATTTGTCCGCCCGACAGACTTGCCACATTGCGGTGACCATAATCTGACAGGTCAACAAGCGCCAGCGCCTTGTCAACCTTGGATTTTATCTCTGTCTTATTGTATTTGCGCATAAAATCGTGCTGTACGCCCTTTTTATCCGTCTTTTTACAAGGTATTTTTTTGAGCTTCAACCCGAAAGCTATATTGTTGAATACATTAAGATGCGGAAACAGCGCATACCGCTGAAAGACGGTATTAACCGCCCTTTTATGCGGGGGCAGCTTGGTGATGTCCATTCCGTTGAAAAGAATCTGCCCCTCGGTAGGCAGCTCAAAGCCCGCTATCATTCTGAGGGTGGTCGTCTTGCCGCAACCCGAGGGACCGAGAAGGGTAACAAACTCCCCTTTCTTGATAGTCAGCGAAAGGTTGTTGACCACGGGCTTGCCGTCATAGGATTTGCTTACTTTTTTTAGTTCGATAATCTTGTCATTCGTCATTGAAGCCTCTCTTGTTAGAAATTGCTCGGGGTGGTTACCCACAGTACCTTGCTGCGTCCGCTGGATATATTAACTATTTTGTGCTCCTTGTTGCCTGTAATGTAAAAGGCATCGCCGCGCTTAGCCTTGTAGCTATAGTCGCCTGCAATAATCATTATTTTGCCCTCGAGAACATAGCCGAACTCCTCCCCCTCAAAGGGATACCTGATGTCGGAGCTGCCGTTCTCGGGAAGGATTAGTATTATGGGCTCCATTTCGTTTTTTTGCGAGTTGGGAATGAGCCATATGTTGGTGCCGTCGCCGTTTTGCGATTCGAAAAAATCACTGTGCGTGAAAACAATCTTCTCTTCTTTTTGCTCGGCAAAGAAGCGCTGGGGCGTAATGCCCAACACATTAAGTATATCTATTAGCGTTGCAATAGAGGGCGAAGAGATATCGTTT
>CAYTUT010000044.1:3477-10951 GCA_964441295.1 uncultured Christensenellaceae bacterium
GCCCTTTGTAAGTTCTGCGCGGCTCGCCAAATCTTCCTGAGTCAGCCCGCGCTGAAGTCTGAACTCCTTAATCTTCTGACCAATGTTCATTATCCACCTCAAAAAATTAGTACGCGATGAATACAAGTGGTATGATTATAGTTTAGAAGATTAGCATTGTCAAACGATTTTATTATTTTTACTAAACAAAAAAAAGTTTAGTATAGTTAAACTAAGAGTTTGGTATTATTTTATTGCTGTTTGAAAAAATGTTTATTGTTGCAGGCTAAAAAGTGCGGCTCAATCAATCCAAAAGTCGGATATTGGATATGCTTCCGTCAGAGTATTCAAATTGGTAACAGCGCGCCTTGCCGTCCTTGCCGATTACTGCGATATCCGCGTCTTTTTTGCCGTATTTAGGATAGTCTATTCTCTCGAATTCTCCAAAAAAATCCTTGAGAGCAGCGGCATTTTCGCCGAGTTCGTCGCTAAGCAGCATTTGCGCGTACTCCATATCGTCCGCCGATAAGGCTTCCAGCAGCAGATAGGGCTTTAAGCAATCGATGTATATATGCTCATTTGCGTATTTGAACATATGAGAATTTAATTGATATCGCCCGTTATTCAATTCGTAGCGGGATACTCTTTGACGCATGCACATATCCTCAAATGTTTTTGTAACGGTTATGCAGTTATTGTCCACTGCAACACTGTTGCCATAAGCTTCCAGAAGTACAGACATCTCTGGCGCGGCGGCAATGGCGAGGATGTGCTCTCCCTCTGCATAGGTTGATTTGACAACAAAGTTTAGATAATTATTGCCTTGGTCAACAATAATTTGCGGCGAGGCTATCTTTACGGCGGGGATGATTGGCATGTGCTCGTCGGCGCTTTCTACAAGAACCTTTATCGAGCTGTCCCTGTAGCAAGTGAGCAGATATTCTTTTCCGCCGTGTACAGCGCTTTTTTGGCATATCGCGATAGGCGCCGGCGAAGCGGGCTCCTTGATTGCGCAAAGCTCGAACACTTCGCCCCAATCGGTAACAGAGAAGCCCGCGTTAGGCTGTAAGACATTGTCAATCACAGATAGCGTATCGAAAGCAAAAGAAGATGGCTGACTGAACACGCAGACCGGTACCGTCTCATTATCGGCGGTTGTATATTCTTTTACGATGCTTCCGTTAATTACTGCAAAATCGTCAAAAATCAGCCTTGCCATAATAATATAAAATATGACAAAATCGAGAAAATTATGATGGTCTGTCGGCAATTGTGAATAATCAGAGCAAAAGTTGAGGAGGATTGCTGATTGTCACCAGTATAAAAAACAACGCTTTATCCTTTGAAAAATAAAACAACGCATCCAATGGATGCGCTTTTTGTAATTGATAATATTAATCTGCGCTTTCGGTTAAAGAAATATTCTTCAAAGTATAGGTATATGCGCCTTCGGCAATGCGCATTATGGGCTTGACCACCACTGGAGAATTATCATCGTTGTTGATTTTTAAGGGTGATTTTGCTATTGACAAGGCAAGGATGGTACCGTCACCATAATCCGCCGCCGCAGTAAGCGCAAAATTGGCGCATTCAACTTCTCCGAATGGAGTGATAGTAAGCTTTACCGAATCGCTGGTCTTGGTCGCGCTGATATTCCTTGAACCGCCCTCAATATTATTGGTAGCCGCAAAGCTTACAGAATAGCTGGACGCGGCAAGGTCTGACGCTCTTATCAAAAGATATATCATTTCGTTATCGTAATAGGAAGCTTCTTGCTTGAATACGGACTCCTCGCCGTTGAAAATAAGCGTTCCCTTTTTCTTCGAGGTGTTGTACTTGACATAAGAGGTATTGGTTACTCCGTCAATAACAGTCTGTCTGTAGCTTGCAACCGGAGTAAAGTCCATATTGAAGACTACTTGCGAGCTGATGCTATCGCCCGCGCCGTCCCCTGCGTTAATGTCAAGATGCATTGTTGCGTACGCGCCGTTGACGGTATAGTCATCTCCGTTAATTGCAACGGCGGCATTAATTAGCCTTTGCACAGTCATAACAAGCTGACCGATTACTTGCGTATCCGTTCCGTCTGACTTCGTCAGTTCGTAAGTGTACCTTTCATAATTAGCCCAAGGCGCCTGTAATTTGTTAAGCTGCGATACTTGTGAGCAGCCTGCTAAAGCTATTGCGGCCATTATTACAATTATGGCAACCGTCAACGCGATCTTTAATATTTTTTTCATAATATCCTCGTGTCAGGGTTTTGATTACTAACAAGTATACAGTAATGCGCCCAAAAAGTAAACAAAACAAAGCCGAATAATTGCGCCCTTGAATAACGGCAGTGATTATGATTGCCGCAGTAAATTTTGTATTGAAAACTTTGTATACTAGTGCTATAATGTATATAATTTATTTGATCAAAATAAATTATATAGGAGAAATATGGTTAAATTTTATATTAGCAATACGCTTGCGTCAAGCAGCGCAAAAATGCTTGATGAATTGATAAAAAACAGCAAGGAAGGCACGCATATTGTAATTGCGCCTGATCGCTTTACCCTCTCCACGGAGAGCAAGCTGATAAGCAGAATAGGCGGCTCTTTCAATATCGAGGTGCTCACATTCAGCCGGCTCGCCGCCAAGGTTTTGGGCAACAAGGTGCGGAAGTGCCTTACCCCCGAAGGAGCGGTTATGCTGCTTGCAAAGACTGTGGACAAGATTCGTGGGAGCTTGCTTTGTTATTCCAAGATGACGGCGGTCAAGGGCTTTGTCAACGAGCTTTACGCAAGCATATCTGCCATTCGCAACAGCGGTGTCAGTGTCGAGCAGATGGAGACGGCGTCAGCTAATCTCAAAGGCTATATCAAGGACAAGACCATCGACATAGCCCGTCTGTACAGCGGCTATATTGCCGAATTGCAAGATAATTATTTGGACGCGACTTCAAGACTCGAGGCATTGCAATCTTACATAAGGGAAAGCGCGCTGTGCGCTTCGGCAGAGTTTTACATTACTGACTTTTATGCCTTCACCGGCAAACAATATGATATTATCAAAGAACTTATGTGTAACGCCAAGGCGGTGCATATCGGTGTCATAGGCGATATAGGCGGGGACAACAGGCGCATTTTTCCCAAGGGTATGCGAAGCAGGCTTGAAGCCATTGCTGCAGAATGCGGTATAAGTGTAGAGACGGTAGCGGCATTTGAGGCGCTTTCTCCCGAGAAACAGTTTATTGAAAACAATATTTTTGGATACAGCAATGCAAAATTAGCAAATAGCGGTTATGTTAACTTGTACAATGCGGCATCGATACAAGAAGAGATTGAATATATATGCTGCCGCATTGCCGAGGCTGTGAGAGAAAAGGGACTGCGTTATAGGTCTGCGGGAATATGGAGAATTATATTCCTGTAATAACCAAGGTGTTCAAAGAATACGGCATACCGTTTTTTGCCGATACAAGAGCGCCGCTTGCATCCGAATCCATGACTAAGCAACTGTTTAATTACATACGCGTAATGATTGGCAGCTACTCCTGTAGCGAAGTTATTGAATACTCAAAAAATTATTTTGCAGGGATATCCGATGCGTCCGCTTTTGAAAATTATTGTGTAAAGTATTCCATTGATTACACACGCTTTCTTTCCCCCTTCAAGCTTGGCGATCCGGCTGAACTTTCTGTTGCCGAAGCCGCGCGCTCAGCGCTAGCAAAGCAGCTTTTGCCGCTTCCCGCGCATGCAAAAGTCAGCGAATATGTAGATATGCTTTACAGCTTTCTTCTCCATAACGATTACGACACAAGACTGAAGAATTTTGCCAATGCGCAAAAGGAAGCAGGTTATACAGAGGGTGAAGCGCGCAGCGCGCAGGTTCCGGTGCAGCTGAAATCACTGCTTGACCAGTTGCGGGAGTTGATGGGAGAGGAGAGCAAATCATTGGAGCAGTTCTATGAGCTGTTGAGAGCCGGAGTGGAGAGTGTGGGTATTGCTTTGATTCCACAGAGCGCGGATTGCGTCTATGTGGGAGGGACGGAGGACAGCCGCTATGACGATAAGAGGATTTTGTTTATAATTGGGGCTGAAGACGGCATAATACCCTTTGAAACGGAAGACGGGGGCATTCTTGGCGAAAGGGAATACGCGGCACTGAAGTCTGCTGATATCGTAATAGCGCCTACCGCCAAGGAGAGAAATATTTATTCTAAGTTTTATGTCGAGCAGCTGCTTATTAAGCCTTCTGAGCAGCTGTATGTGGGATACAGCGCGCTTGACGCACGAGGCGCGCGCAAAAACCCCTCGGTAATAATCAAACAGCTCGCGTACATGTTTGATATAAAAAAGATTGGTAACGCTAAGCGCGAGAGGGCGCGCGCGTACACCTATGAGAATATGTATAAAAACCTGCTTTTGACCATTCGGGAATATCGCAGAGGGACCAGCAGGTGGGAAGAGCAAGTGAGCTATGCGGACACGGTGTACAGCATTTTACCGCAGACGCAAAAAAACGCGCTCGATAGCGCACTGGGGGAGACAGAAGAAAGCATCGATAGCGGAGAGGGGCTGTTTTTTGTCAATAAATACACAAGTATTAGCCAGCTTGAGTGCTATTTCTGCTGCCCATACAGGCATTTTGTTAGATACGGGCTGCAGGCAAAGGAGAAAGAGCAAGGAGAGATTCAAGCGCGCGAGACGGGCACTGTTATCCACGATATGCTGGAAGAATATTTCAAAAACACCCGTCGGTTTGACATAAGTGACGGTGAGGTCGCAGGACGCGTTAATACCATTGTTGACAGGCTTTTTGAGAGGCCTAGATTCGTGGCTATGCTGGAGAGCGTCAACTCCGTACGGCTGGAAAGACTGCGCAAAGAATGTGTGATACTTGCGCAAGAATTGACTGCGTTAATGCGCAACTGCGATTTTGTGCCCTATCAATTCGAGGTCAGGTTCGGGGGAAGAGAGGGCGCTGATTACAAGGGGATAAACCTTCTTGACGGCCGCATTGAGCTTATGGGCAAAATTGACCGAATTGATAGCTTCAGGGACGAAGTAGCCGTTATTGATTACAAAACCGGCAAGGAAGAATCCAACCTGAAAAACACTTATTACGGCAAAAAAATACAGCTCTACGCCTATCTTGCCGCACTGCGTCAGGCGGGCAAAAGACCGGCGGCCGCCTTATACTTGCCGCTGAAGGCAGAGTTTAGCAAGGAAGAGAAAAAGCTTAGCCGTTATTCGTACTGCGGTCAGCTTGTCAATGACGATAGAATAATCCTAGCCTTGGACAGGACAATAATGGACAGCGGAAGCAGCAAAATAATTCCCGTTATATACAAGGAAGGCAAAGGCTTTTGTTCGTCATCCAAAAATGTATTGCTTTCGCGAGAGGACATGGACAATATTATCAACTATGTTATCAGGCTCTCGGAGACTGCGGCAAGGGAGATACTTGATGGTAACATCACGCCTAATCCGGCGAAAGATGAGTGCAAATATTGCGCGGTGAAGGCATTTTGCCGCTTTGACCGTTCACGCAATAGGGAAAGAGACTTGCCCGCAGTTGGCTTGGACAGATTCGAGGTATAGCATGAACCACAGATGGACAAAAAATCAGGAGAGAGTTATCGAAGAGGCGCAAGGCGATTTGATTGTTACCGCATCGGCAGGGAGCGGTAAGACATCAACAATGGTTGCAAGGGCGCTCAAGCTGATAATTGATGGGGTACCCGTAAGGAGAATAATGCTGCTTACCTTCGCCGAGGCGGCGGCGGCGGAGATGAGAGAAAGGCTCAAAACAGCGCTGATTGAGTACGCAAAGACGGCTACCGAGAAGCTTGATTATATCCGTCAGCAGATTGATGATATCGCTTTGGCGGACATTTCTACCATACACAGCTATTGCAGAAAGATAATCAAGAGCAATTTTGAGGCGGTCGGGCTGTCCCCCGGCTTTGGTATTGCCGACGAGGAGAGCGCCGCAGTATACTCGCGCAAGGCGATGAAAAAGCTGCTTGAGAGGGAAAGCGCAGCCAAAGATAATAAGACTTTCGTAGAATTGAGGGACATGCTGTCCCCTAGAGATGACAAAACACTCAGCAAAATAATACTAGGCATCCACGCGCATATGGTGGCTCAGGGCAGCGGTCTGGAATGGCTGGACAGCGTGTTTGCAAGGGAGTATTGTACAGCAATCGAGAATACAGGGTCGGCAAAGTATATTGTCAGCCGTATAGCGGAAGAAGCCGATGAGCTTATGCGTAGATTTGCAGAGTTTTCCAAGCTTGCCGCCGAAAGTCAAGAAGAGATTTATCTTAATAATTCCAGATATTTCATCGAGCGGGTATCCGGATACCGTGACAATCTCACTTTGAAGGACTGTTATATCGAGAAAGAGAGAGAAAAGGTTATAGTATGGAAATACCTTGTCAAAAGAGTGCAGGCTTCGCCGCTTTATGGGATTGCGTCAGAGCTAAAAGATAGGCTCAAGAGTTTTGAGGAGATGGTTGAAGATTTTCTTGTCAAGGGTTACCGGTACAGCGACGCGGAGCAGGCGCTTAGAGGAAGCGCCGCGCAGGTTGCCGAGCTGATCAGACTCACAAAGGCGTATGACGAGGAGTATTCGCGCATAAAAGCGGAAGACAACGCGCTGGACTTTTCGGATTTGGAGAAGTTTGCGCTTATTATTCTAGGCGATGAAAGGAAAAGGGAGGAGATTGCAAAAGAACATGACTATTTATTTGTAGATGAGTATCAGGATACAAACTATGTGCAGGAAAACATTATCAACAAAATTGCCCCTGCTGACGCGCTGTTTGTTGTCGGGGACAGCAAGCAATGCATTTTCCGTTTTCGCCTTGCCGAGCCGGAGATTTTCTTAGATAGACTAAAAGCATACAAAGCATCGGACAAGGCAATATACTTCAATGATAATTTCCGTTCTTCACCCGGCATACTCAGATTCGTCAACGAGGTCTTTAATGTGCTGATGACAGAAAAACTCGGCGGCGTCGACTACAAGCGGGATGCGGCATTCAATATTCGCGATAATTGCAATACGGTATCTTCATATCCCTCCGTCCAACTATGCGCTATCATAGTTGACAAGGACGATGACGACGCAGAGGAAGCGCCTCCTGAAAGTGATGTTTACAGCCTCATTGACGCGCAAAAGTATTGTGTGAGCAGTACGGGTATTGCCGAAGGCCGGATTGTAGCCGAAAAGATTACAGAGCTTGTCGGCAAAGAATATATCAGCTGCGGTGAAGGAGAAAAGAGGCTGATTGAGTACGGCGATATTGCTCTAATGTTTAAGCAAAGGTCCAACGCAAAAGGTATTTTGGCGGAAATGATCGCTTGCGGCATTCCTCTAAGGATGGGTGCATTTGCAATGAGTGACCAGTCGGAAGATGTGGCTCTCGTTGTCAATTACCTGCGGTTTTTGGACAATCCTAAGGACGATTATTCTTTACTTACCGTAATGCATTCGCGAATAG
>CAYTUT010000045.1:0-10941 GCA_964441295.1 uncultured Christensenellaceae bacterium
AATTTATTATCAGAAAGCATTGGATAAACAAGGACAGACAAGCTTTATGCAACAACAAAGGCAGATTATGACTGACCAATTAAGATATCAAATACTTAAACGAGATAACTTCACTTGTCAGCTTTGCGGAAAAAAAGCCAATGATGGAATACAACTCGAAATCGATCACATAGAGCCAGTTTCGCGGGGTGGTAAGACAGAACCTAACAATCTTAGAGTTCTTTGTGAGAGATGTAATCGAGGCAAAGGTCACGGTGATTAAATAATGACTGATTAAATATGAGAGCGACTGCTTGACAGGGTCGCTTTTTTTGTGCCAAAAAACGAGGAGGTGATGGCATATGGCGGTAGTAATTGCCCGCTCATTAGAGGAAATAGATAGAAAGGTCAAGGACTTAAATAAGACACTGAAAGCTTCAACCTCCGAAACAAAAGAACTCGACAAGGCATTAAAGCTTGACAGCAAAAATGCAGAAGCGGTAAGCAAGAAGATGCAGAATCTTCAATCGGCGGTTGGCACGGCAACACAGAAAGTTGCACTACTCAAGCAAAAGCAGGATGATGCAAACAAAGCGTTCGCCCGTGGTGACATAAGCGCAGCGGAATATAAGAAAATTGAGTTGTCGGTTATGAAGGCAGAAAACGAGTTAAAGAGCCTAAATAACGAAATCTCTAAGACGCAAAAAATGAAAGTTGACCAAACCGCCGCAAGTTTTGATAAGCTGACGGCAAACATGGGCAAGGCTCAAGCGGCGGCGCAAAAATTGTCAAGGGCGGCAACCGTCATTTTAACTACGCTTGCAGCGGCAGCGGGCGCATTCATTGTAATCGGAGATGAACTAGACGATACCTCTAAAAAGTTTGCAATCTCAGCCGAGCAGCTTCAACTACAACGCAATCTGTATGCAAAAAACACAGATGATGCAAAAAACTACGACAAAGCCCTTTCATCGTTAAACTCTGTCATGGCATCAATTGCAAAAGGTAGAGGAACAGCTTATATAGAAACTCTTAACAAACTCGGTGTGTCGACAACCGACGCAGCCGGGAAAACAAAGAGCGCGGCTGAGGTTTACACCGAGATAATGTCTGCCCTTAGCAGGGTAGCTGACGAAACCGAACGTGCGAGTTTAGCTAGTATCATTTTTGGTGAAAACGGATTAAATGTTGCCTTAGTTGCTGGACTTACCCGTGATGAACTAAACGCATACAATGAAGAACTAGCTAGGCACGGAATAGTTTCAAGCGAGGCAGCGGCGCAAGCGGGTGTAATTGCAGACGAAATTGACAACTGCAAACAACAAATTGCAGCGGCAAGCGCCGAATTAATGGTTGCACTCTTACCCGTTATTCTCGAGTTAATAGAAATAGCAAAAGTAACTCTCATACCGATATTAAACAGGGTTGCGGAGTGGTTTGCAAGTATGAGTCCCGAACAGCTGAAATTTGTGTTCTTCCTGCTAATGCTCGTGATCGTGCTTCCTAAAATAATTAGCATAATAATAGCAATTATCGGTATAGTCAAGGCGATAACAATAGCATGTTACGGCGCAGCGGGCGGTGTAGGAGCAGTCAGTGCAGCAAGTCTGCCCCTTCAGCCTATATTGATTGCAGTAGCGGCGGCAATACTTGTTGTTGTGCTATTATTCGCTATGCTTGCGGGGAAAAGCAAGGATGTAACGGGAGAACTTAGCAAGCAACAAAAACAGTTTAATTCTATGCAAAAATCATATAACAATATGGCGGCGGATATGGACGGCACTGTAGCCGTTACAAGCGCAAACACTAACACTCAAACCGTCAACTACGATGTGAACATAAACGCACACGGAGATACTCCCATAAGCCAAGAGGCGGCAGAAATGGTGGCGGACAATTTGGCTGACAGAATTAATATGTCGCTCGGAGGTAAGATATGAGACGGTTTTGGCTTAAAAAAGGCGGTATAGTATGGGATTTATCGGCGTCAACTTTTGGAACTAACGCAAACTTTATGAGCGACCCTCAAGGCTTAGGTGTCAAGGTAAAGATTGACAGCTTTGAGGTTGAACGCGCTTCTTTCATAGAAAGCGTTAAGCTGGAGAGCGCAGAAATAAGCGGCAAGATTTATTTTAAAGACTATGTCCAGTTTACAGCCTTTGCATCGTTCATAGGTTATGTCGAAACATCTAACCCGATGCGACTGTATTATTCCACGGCAGAGGAGCAGCCGAATTATGAAAGCTTAGATGAGTGGTACAAACTCGTTCTCATTAAGGAATTAAGGAAAGACGAAATTGATGTAAAGACGGGAGTTCTTGTTTGTGATATAAAGTTTGCCGCGCTGTCCAGGTGGAAAAAGGACAGGGTTATTACACTTGAGTTATCCCCGTTTGGCGAGGCGCTGACTTATCCATATATATATCCGTATTATTACGGCGGATTAAACAATATAGCCGTTGTGATTGACAACAATGGGAATCTACCCACACATTGTACGGTAAAGATTGAGGCGGAAACAGACACACCGCTATTCAGAATCATACAAAACGGTGTGGTTAAGGAACAGGCAAAGTACAATGTGTATGTAAGAAACGACAGCTATCTGATTATTAACAGTGACCCCGCTGCGCAAGAGGCAAGCCTTTATACCGGAACGAACAGAGAGGATGTGTATTATCTCGGAGAAAAGGATTATACATACGGCAACTTTATAACCATACCATCTGGAGAAAGCGTGTTTTTATTTACCGCAAGCAATAGCCAATTCGGGCGTGTAACACTAAGTTATAGCTTACAAAGGGAGTTAATTTAATATGCAACAATACAGGGTGTATGACAGACAATCTCTGAATTATGTAGATGGTGGAATTATAAGGGATTACACGATTGATGCAGACTACCTAAGCAATAACGCAAGCATAGTAATGTTTATTGAAGAAACCATTGCAAAGAAGGGCGACCTTATAGTCGGGCTGTCGGGCGTAAGTAAGACCTTTATAGGGATAATAACGGCGGTAGATAATACAAAGCTACAAATTAGTTTTAAGCATCCCAAAGAGTTATTTGCAGATACCGTATTAAATCCTTTTAAGTATACGGGTACGCTCGGATACAAGTTCGAATTAATAAGCGGAATGGAAACAATACTCTCGCTTGCTTTTATTACAACTGATGACGCAAAAAAGAAATTGCCATTGCTTATTGAGAAAAGAGGCATTGCAAGCGGCGCTGTTTGGACGGACGACGGCGATACTATAAGCATAGCAGATTTCATACAATGGGCATTTGACAATCATAATGTGTACCTTGATTTTGATATAGACTTTAATCAAAACAAACTGCTATGCAGGATTATTAAGAATACAACCACAGGTTATGTAATTAAGGACAATATAAAACTGAGCGCCCCAACATTCGACAAAAACGAGCTGCCGAACTATAACAAAGCAGTCGTTTACAATAAAGATACGGGCACAATATTAGGCACATATTACTTGCTTGCAAACAACACCGTGACAACAAATGCAAATAATACAACACGGCTCTTGCCCGTTCACACTAAGTACATAAGCTTCGAATCGGATAAGGGATATACACCGCAAGAGGTTGCGGCAAGCGAATTACAAGGCAATATTTATAACCATTGTATACAGTATAAGCTAAGCAAGGAACAGCGTCTGGTCGATCCTTTATCTTTTAAATATGGTGACGGCATAAAGATTGTCTATGACGGAAGAGAGTACGATAGCATATTCACCGGAATGAAATATACCAAAGACGATCCGTATATAACATGCTTGTTCGGAAAGACGCGGATAGACTTCACGGATAGGCTAAAGCAATATATTGATAAAAAGTATAGGAAAAGATAAAATTTGCCACCGTTCACAAATAATCATAAAAAGTACCTTAAAGTACTTGTGTAATACTTCTTGTTACGCTATAATATTAAGCGTAGGAGGTGAACATGAGCGAAAAACTATTATTAGAATTATATGAGCGGGTAGCTACGCTTGAGGGAAAAGTCGCCACATTAGAGAAAGTGGCGGAGGAAAAGTCTATTGAGAAAAAAGACAAAAGCAGGAGCATAAACGAGGTAAACGGCAAATACAGATATCTTGCCGATTATTTAGCAAATTGCGGAAAGGACATTATAGACCTCACTTTTGACGAGATAGAGGGTATAGTAAAAAGCAAACTTCCCGAATCTTGCCGCAAACATAGAGCTATATGGGCAAATTCGGACTCGCACTCAATAGCCGCCGCATGGCTTGCCGTGGGCTATAGGACAATGGACGTTGACATGAAAAAACAAACAGTACGATTTGAGAGGAGGTAATCGTTATGGAAAAAATGTATACATTGGCAAGAGGCGGACGGGCAAGAGAATTTGGCTATGAGGAAAAACCGACAGAAGTCGTATTTCATACGGGCAAAGAATTTTCGTCAAGTTATTATTTTACGAAAAAAGATCTTAGCGGGATTCTTGAACATTTCAAAGATAAGGGCTGGTTCATATTGGGAAACCAAGTCGACAACATTAAGCCAAAAGGAATGGGCGCATACTTTGAAAGTGCATTCGGACTTTCGCTTGTCAAATTAGCGAGCCATGTGGGTGCATACCTTGTAAAGCGGGAAAAACTTCTATATCGCGACGACAATGGTTTGCTTGAATTCAAGGTTAAGTAAGGGGGGAGATTTTATGAATATCGAAAAAGTTAAAGACTTAGTAATTCACTACATACATTGCTATGTTGTTTCACGCAGTGGGGTAGGCAATATTGCTGGGGTTAAAAAGCGCATTTTAGAGGACTTCGGCGACATTTTTCTATTTTACAGGGCAATTGACGAACTCCAAAAAGAAAAAAAGATACGTTTAGTACCTTATGAGGAAATGACCGCACACGAAAAGCACATTTTTGATACAGAGAACACCGGTGGATTTTATCAAATATTAGAATAAGATATAGTTACAAAAAAACAAGCTAAAACGACCTTCAAACGAGGGTCGTTTTTTTGTTGCCCTTTTTACGGGCAGAGGAGGGACTGCACAAGATGGCTAATTACTTAAAAGGAATAGGCGATTCGGTGCTTAGGACAAATGAAATATTGCCTGGGTTTGACGCAAGGATAAACAAATTCCTTATCGGACATACGGCAGGTATTATAAAAGGCGAGTACAATGAGTTTTCAGCAAACATCATTGACAGAGGCGTAATTGTTAAAAGCGGAATGCTTCAAGCTTACGGATACTTTGCCTGCGCGGATACCGACACTCAGATAAATTTCATCATGCCCAGCTTAACAAGTTATGTTCATATTTATGCCGAAATTGACTTATCAATTGTACCTAACAAATTTGAGATAAAGACAACGGCAATGAGCAACACTCAGGCATGGACAGCAAGGCAAGATGTTTTACTCACTGAGCCAAACGGTAAGTATCAACTACCGCTATACATGGTAACGGTTACTGCTTCAACAATAGTTTTGACCGATAGGCGTGTGTATATAGAAAAGCCGTTACGGACGATAAATGCGGATAACGCTACAATCGCCGGAACCGCAAATGCGCTGTCGGCAAGCCTTAATGCAACCATTGACGCTACATATTTAAAGATACGCCGACTTCATAACGGCGATACTGTTTACAACGCATTTCCGTTAAGCGCCAATGCGACCTATACAATTCAAGCGCCTAGCGATGCTGCGGATATGATCATCATACAAGGAATGCTGACTTGCGCAAATAAGTATTGGGTGACGATAACAATGCGGAGAGGTTCATTTTTAGGCTTCTCGCAAGATTCACCCGCATTGTATTGGTTCCGCTCTGTGAACGGACAAGCGGGCATAAGCTACGGGTTTATGAGCCTTGAGGCGAATCTAAACGGAAACACATTATCTATATCGGGTTGGAAAATCAATCAAGCAGACAACACCTATGGCAATTCTCACACAAGGGCAAGTGGATGTTTTTTTGCGCTTCACTCGGTGTTCGAAGTAATAAACAGCAACAGATAACGGAGGAAAGATGGAGAACTTAAACTACAAAGGTATTGAAATAAGATTATTTGCCAACAGGCGATTCATATATTCCAATCGTAAACAAAATATAGTGATAACGGCGGAAAACAAAGCTACAGAGATATCAGTATCGTTCCCGGACGAGTATGAAGAGTATTCTAAGCGGGTGGACTTTGTAAATTCGCAGGGAAAACCGTGGACGGAAGCGTTATTCACACCAGAATTCATAGAATATCCGCCCGGCTTTAACAAAAGCGTCTTTACATTCACTTTGCCTAACGAAGTAACAAAGCCCGGAGAACTTAAAATGCAGTTCCTAGCATATAAGCCGGACGACAGTCTGACAACGGTGCCTTTCGAGATTATACCAATACAGGTTGACGAAGGGATAGTTTGTTTTAAAAAAGGCGGTAAGAGCAACCCTGATTTACTTATTCTAAGTTATAACTTGGCTAACAAAGCGCTGTTTAATTCTCAACAAGCCAAAAGCGTGTCGGGAACGGCGGAAGAGAATTCCGAAAATGCTGTTGATATTGCAAACGAAGCAAAAACCATATCGGAAAACGCTCTGTCTACAGCGGAAGAATGTAACAGTACTGCGCAAAGCGCAGAAGTTAAAGCTGAAACAGCGGAAGTTCGCGCAAGCGCCGCTGAACAAAATTCTATTCAGGCATTAACCATAGCAAACGATGCAAACGGAAAGTCCGAAAATGCGGTAACGACTGCTCAGCAAGCCTTGCAGAATATAAACGATGCTTTGAATACGGCCCAAACAGCGGAGAGCAATTCCTTACAGGCAACGCAGACTGCTAACAACGCACTGGTAAAATCGAATGAAGCAATCGGCACGGCAAATCAAGCCGCAACGATAGCCGGCACGGCGGCAAGCGACTCTGCACAAGCAGTTACGGTTTCCGCTCAGGCTAAAACGATAGCCCAAACTGCAGATAACAAAGCGAACGATGCAATAGCCTCTTCAGATAATGCGGTGTTAAAATCAAATCTTGCGAAAAGTACGGCGGATTATGCAAAGAACAAAGCCGACTACGCATCTGACCGCGCGGATGAAGCAGTTGATGTAGCGACCGATGTTTCAAGTACTGCCGTGCAGGCTAAGACAAAAGCAGATCAAGCGCACCAAGTAGCGACAACCGCACAAAACATGATAACGGTAGCCTTAAATGATGCGGCAAACGCTGTGGCAATAGCTACGGGAATTGATTCAAAAGCGGAACTTGCGTTGACTCGTTCTCAAAACGCTTTGAATGACGCTGATGCGGCTGAGAATAAAGCTGACACAGCTTTGCAAACGGCTCAAGATGCAATGAATTTGATTGAGGATGCCGAACAAAAAGCCGATAATGCTCAAGCAGTAGCTAGTCAAGCGGCAACAACGGCAAATCAAGCTTACGGGATTGCAGCCACAGCTCAAACAGCATCGGAGAATGCCGATACCAAAGCAACAGAAGCAATTACTAAGGCAGACACTGCTGATGGGAAAGCGAACAACGCACTTATCCAAGCGGGCGCCGCTCAAACATCGGCTGTTGCTGCAGAGCAAAACGCAGCGCAAGCATTGACGGCAGCGCAAGAAGCAGTAACTACCGCAAACGAAGCTAAGACTACTGCGAACGGCTTAATCCCACAGCTTGGAAGCAAGGTAGATAAGGTAACGGGTAAGGGTTTATCGACCGAAGATTACACTACTGCTGAGAAAAACAAGCTGTCTGGAGTAGCTGTGAATGCCAACAACTATACTCATCCCTCGAACCATCCTGCAAGTATTATTACACAGGATGCCAGCAATAGATTTGTTAACGATGGGGAAAAGACCGCATGGAACAATAAGGCGGAAACAACTGCCGCAACAACCTCTGCAACCGGCTTGATGTCTGCAGCGGACAAATTAAAGCTGAACGGCATAGCAGATAACGCAAATAATTATGTTCACCCAACCTCGCATTCTCCAAGCATAATAACACAAGACAGCAGCAATAGATTCATGACCGATTCCGAGCGTAACAAGCTTGCTAACATAGAGGCAAACGCAAACAATTACACGCACCCGGCAACGCATCCGGCAAGCATAATTGTTCAAGACGCTAGCAACCGTTTTATGACGGATGTTGAGCGGAATAAGCTTTCTGGAATAGCCGCTAACGCAAATAATTATTCGCATCCCGCAACACATCCACCCGGCATAATAGCGCAGGATGCAAGCAACCGCTTTGTAAGCGATGCCGAGAAAAGCGCATGGGATGATAAGGCAAGCACAGAGACGGCTACAACTACAACAGCAGGATTGATGAGTTCAACAGACAAGGGAAAACTTGACGGCATTGCGGCGGGAGCGCAAGTCAACACGGTTATAAGCGTTGCCGGAAAGACTGGAGCGGTGACTTTGGCGAAAGGCGATGTTAGTCTTGGCAACGTTGATAACACGGCAGACAGCGCAAAGGCGGTGGCAAGCGCGGGGAAGCTGACTACGGCAAGGACAATATCGTTGACGGGAGCGGTTTCGGGTTCGGTTTCATTTGACGGAAGCGGAAACGCAAGTATAACAACAAGCGTTGGAACAATAGCCGCTAGCAGTATAACGGTAACGGCAAATACCAACTTCGGCAATGCTACCACGCTGCAAGGGGTATTGAATTACATAGCCAATGTATTCGCTGGCACACAAAAAGTCACAAAGATTTGGGCGGGTACGCTCGACGTGGACGCATAGGAGGGTATATATGCCATATCAAATAGGCGGAATAAATATACGCACACTTGCCGAAACGGCGGCGATAAACGACCCTCGCGAGGGAACAGGGTTCACGAACTCAAAATACCTTTTTGGCGGAGCAACGCACCAAAATCAGTACGGAACAAAAATGCTTGTTAACTATGACGGGTATATGTATTCAAACGAAATAGGGATAAAAAACCGCTATCTAAGAAACGGAAGCGCGGCTTTTCCCGTTGCGGCGAAAGGATACCGTCCTTGCCCCACATACTCAAGACGGAGATGGGACTCTTCAACTGCGGGGACATATTATGCCAATAAATTTTCAGACGGCGAGGTTTGGGTGAGTACCACATTTAATTCCCGTACAGGCACAAGAATATCTACTGCAGCGGAAAACATACAATTCCTTTTCGTAATGCTAGTAGGACCAGGCGGCGGCGGAGGCGGTGGCAATGGCACAAAAGCGGGCGGTGGTGGCGGTGGCGGGTCATTTGCTTTTCTTTGTCATAGGCTCGTGGCTGGCTGGGTACACCGAATTTACATCGGAGGCGGCGGCTCTGGAGGAGCGAGGAATACCAACGGCGGAGGGAGCGGCAATTGCCAATTTTCGACCTTCACCAACATAAACGATTTAGGAAGTTCGGGAGTAACAATGGTCAACGCGATAGGCGGCGGAGGCGGGCAAAGCGGCGGTAACGATGGCGCCAGCGGCGGAGGCGGCTCAGTCAGCAGCTACGACAGCAACAACTCCTATATCAGAAGGCTTGACGAACGAACAGGAACAAGCGGCGGAGCAAGAGGCGGAAATTCCGGAGGAAGCACTGCCGCATACCAAACAGAATCTTATACACCCGAAAATAACCGCTTGGATTACGGTCAAGGCGCAGGTGGAACCAACCCAAACGGTAGCGGCGGATGCGGAGGCGGAGGTTGGTTTTTCGGGCATAACGGAGGAGCAGGCGGAAACAACGGAGGAAACGGCAGTCCGGGAGGTATCGGATCTGGCGGAGGCGCAGGCGCATGGGCTGTCTTTGCGGGCGGTTCGGGCGCAAACGGCGGCAACGGTTACGCAGCATTATTTTACTAGGAGGATTTAGGAACATGGCGATTTTAGAAAAAGCTACAAATCATTATTACAAGATTAATTATGACCGATGCGCGGTACGCGGGTTAAAGGTGTTTGTCAACTTCAGCGTATACATAAGCACGGAGGAGCGAGAAAAGGAAAAACAGCGCGAGAGTAAATGGGCGGAATTCTTTCAAAAGTTACGGGAGAGCCTGCATTCACAATATACAGTACTGCTCACAGCAATAGAGGAAGCAGGATTGACTCCCGAACAGGTGCTGTCCGAAGGCGAAGAGGGCAAGATTCATGCTGAAAATTACCCCTCGCTTAGAGCATTGCAAGATAAGATGAACGCGCTCGAACCTTACGAGAAAGAAATCGGGGAAAGGCTGTTCCAATACAGGGACAATGAAAAACCTGCGCTTGTCATACCGAACGAAGTCGGCGAGGAACTACAGGCTTTGGGCTTTGAGGAAGAATGGATTGCCTCACCAATTTTGCTTGACGGCGGCGGGGAGGTTTGTGCTGGCGATTACAATGGAGAGCCAATGACATACGATTTTTTCTATGAGCGATTGAAATCGGTCATGGGCGAAACCGAGGATTGCTGAGGAGGACAAATGCAAGTATTTACAATAATAATGTCCGTGATAGGAAGCGTAGTCAGTGGCACTGCGCTTTTTTTATTGCAACGGTGGTTTAAGAAAAAGGATGCCCGCGATGATGAAACAGACAGGATAACGGCTAAAGAGAATGTCTTGATAATCAAGAGCATTAACGCGATAGGCCGCCTAACGGAAGCTACGGCAATTGCCTTGAAAGACGGCAAAACAAATGGTTCTATGCACTCGGCGCTTGAAGAGTACGAGGAAGCAGACAAGGAAATGTACAACTATCTATTAGAGCGCAATGCTCATAAATAAGGAGAACAATTATGGAATATTTACAGATTATAAGCGTACCGGTAATCGCAACAATCGTTTACTGGACAGTAAATCTAATTAAACACGCAACAAACAACAGCGAAAAGTTTAAAAGGTTTATACCTCTAGTTTCTGCCGGGCTGGGCGCTGTTCTCGGCATAGTCTGCTACTTAAGTGTACCGGATATTATCCCGGCATCTAATGTTTTG
>CAYTUT010000046.1:0-10877 GCA_964441295.1 uncultured Christensenellaceae bacterium
GTTTTTTGCTTCTTTGATTTCTACGATGTCAGCCGACAGCTCTCTTGCTTTTTGCTCCGCAAAATCCTTTGTATGTCCTCTAAACGAATAAAATATTACCAACGGTTTCATATTGCCTCCTTACTATGTACTGTGTTCTTACTGATAATTATATAATAAAAAATTAAATTTCTCAACAAAAAGTTTTGCTGAGGAATCTGAATGTTTACAAAACTTTGTCAATAGTATATACTAAATTTGCGAGGCGATATGAAAGATAAGTTTTTGAAAGAGCTGTATAAGTACGACGAGCGGGACAATCACTATCACGTGGTCATCGACCTTGACTCCTACCGTGATGTGTATTCAGAGTGGGATTATTCTCCCTTTGCCAACCGTGATATTGACGATGATTTGCTCGAATATATGATGGAGTGCTCCAACGAAATCGGGCTAAAACGCAATATGGCGATAGACTTCTACATCCCTAAGGACATTCTCAATCCCGACAAAGAAAGAAAGAGCATTCAGGGTTTTAGGCATTATTTTTTCTATCGAATACGTAAAATCAAGGCCGAAAGATTGCGCAAAATAAAAAAGCTTGGTGTGCTGCTGCTCATCGGCATTGCTTTTATGTCCATGGCCAACCTGCTCAGCTTTGTAATCAGCGATCAATTCTCTATCAACATTTTGTCCGAGGGGTTATTTATCGGCGCTTGGGTCGCAGTCTGGGAAATATTCAACACCTTATTCTTCTCCATCAGCGAGCTATACCGAAAAATCAAGCATTATGAGCGGCTGCGGAGTATCCCGATTAATTATAAGCTTAAAGCATAACCGCATATAAAAAATGCGCAGTGTACAAATAATTTACACCACGCGTTTTTTTATATGCGCACAATTATTTAGAACAACCCTTAACGCAGCGCTTTGCAATCGTCAATGCCTCGCTCTCGGGCAGGCTACGCGCTTTACGCGCCTTGCGCAAAGCCTCCATAACATAATATACTTGCCCTTAGTTTTGCAAATGCCCGGAGGATTGCCTTTACAGACCGCTTGCCCCGTAGTTTTTGAGCACCCTTGCCGACGGGTCGTTGACATTGCAGCCCTCCCATGTCTTGTTGGGCATCCAATAATCCACTACCATGTCCGCAAGACCGGGATAGTACTTCTCAAATATTTCCCTGTAAAGCAGGGACTCTTTGGTAAATGGCTTTGCATAATAGGCATATTTTTCGCTCAATTCTGCAAATTGCTCATCGGTATAACGGCTCTCTGCGTACGCCTTGATATAATCTACCATTGAATGTCCGACCGCGTCTGAGAAGGCGGCCTTTTCGCGGTACAATATCGAATGCGGCAGATATTTGCCGTTGTCAAAGGCCTTGCGTATCAGGTATTTTCCCATGTTGTATGTGTTGACCTTCTTTTTGGGGTCTATGCTCATTGCGTATTTAACGAAATCCAAATCTCCGAAAGGCACTCTTGCCTCGATAGAATTAGCCGAAATACAGCGGTCTGCGCGCAGTACATCGTACATGTACAGCTCTCTGATGCGCTTTTGCGCTTCCTCCTGGAAAGCCTCGGGGGAGGGCGCAAAATCCGTGTATTTATATCCGAATATCTCGTCCGAAATCTCTCCGGTGAGCAATACTCGCACATCGGTCTGTTCGCGGATTGCCTTGCAGATAAGGTACATCCCCATGCTGGCGCGGATTGTCGTGATGTCATAAGTTTCGAGTACTTTGATGACATGTTCGATGTTATCCAGTACTAAATTTTTGTTGATATATATCTCGGTATGGTCGCTTTTTATATATTCGGCAACCTCTTTAGCGTACTTGAGGTCTATTGCGTCTTCGTTCATTCCTACCGAAAATGTGCGGATAGGTTTTTTTAGTGTCTCAGCCGCCACCGCGCAGACCAGTGAGCTGTCCAAGCCGCCGCTCAGCAAGAATCCTAACGGCGCATCGGCGTCCAGACGCTTCACAATGCCTGCCTTCAGCTTGTCATGCAGTTTGATGAATATTGTGTCATAATCATCGTAGCAGTACTGCTGCACAGCGGCTATATCCGAATACCTGACAAACTGGCCGTCCTTATAATAACAGCCCGGAGGAAATGCCTTGATACAGCTTGACAAAGCAATCAAACTCTTAGCCTCGCTCGCGAACATTATCGCGCCGTCTGCGTCATACGCATAGAACAGAGGTCTAATCCCTATCGGGTCGCGCGCCGCAATAAGGCTTTTGCTTTTTGCGTCATATATTATCATGGCGAACTCAGCGTCAAGCCCACGGAACATATCGGTGCCAAGCTCTTTATAAAGGGGCAGAATTATCTCGCAGTCGCTGCCGCTTTTGAAGGTGTACTTCTTACTCAATTCTTCCTTCTTAGGACGAAAACAGTACAGCTCCCCGTTGCACACAACATAGTCGCCGTCAAGCTCAAACGGCTGCATCCCTTCAGGTGTAAGCCCCATAATTGACAGTCTGTTGAAGCCAAGGTATCCGCCCTCTAGCTCAACGACCTTTTGCATATCGGGACCGCGCATGATGGTTTCGTCAAGTCCCGACTTGAATTCCTCTTTGGTAACCCTTTTACCCAAGTAACCCATAATTGAACACATTTTTTTACCTCCGCAAAATTAAAAACAGCTATTCATCCTTATTTTAGGACGAATAGCTGCTATCCGCGGTGCCACCTAACTTATCGCTTTGGGCGATCACTTTTACGTAACTCCATCAAGTTACTGCGGCTTTACGCACCGCATAACGGCTTCTCTACTACCCGACGAACGAGGTTCGAGTCACGGCTCCTGAGTGTTATTCGCACAAGCACTGTTGCAGGGTTCGCACTATCTCCTGCTCACTGTGAACGCCCTCTTGTACTACTTCTCTCAATCGACGCCTTTGTTTTCTTTATGCTATCACAACAAAAAAAGACTGTCAACGGATTTTTTGAAAATTTAATAATCTTTTTTTGCCATAGCCTGCGCACTTTATGGCGCATGAGATCAAATTAATAAATATTGCATCAATACCATCCTTTGCTTCGTCAATACAGCATAATGCCTGCGGATACAAGTACTACGAACAGCGCAACAACACTCATCGCCATACCGTTAAAACTGATTTTTGCATGTGCCATTTTGTCAATCTTGAGTCTGCTGATAAAATGCTTATATATAAACGCTGCAAGGGCAAAAGAGAATACCCATATGATAACCTTAGTCAGGTATCCGATTATATCAATAGAATATCTCTCGCCGAACAGAAGATATATGAACGGACTGCCTAATATTCCAGTTAAAAAACATAACGAGCTCAAAATTAACAGTATTGTATTTGAGTAACCGTCATTTTTGCCTGCCTGTTCCTTTTTGGGGCCCCAAAGCACCTGTCCGAATTTGATAAATGAGAGAATTGTTCCAAGATTGATAATATTGAACGCTATCTCTAGCCAAATTGCCCCCGCCCCGCTCTGGATAAAATATTTTGAGATGCTGCCGTTAAATAACGGCGCCCCGGTTATACCGAGAATGCCGGCAATTATCGCAAAGCCTACCACCGGGAAGGTCCTCAGCACGCCCTTAATTTCGCTAATGTCGCGGGTATTATAATGCTCTACAAGCACACCTGCGCTCAAAAAGAGCAGAGACTTGAATAAGGCATGGTTAATGATGTGAAGCATTGCGCCTGCGCTTCCAAAGTCATTGTTAAGACTCAGCCCAAACACGATGAGCCCTATTTGCGATATAGTATGATATGCCAAAATCAGCTTGATATCCTTTTGCATTATTGCCATAACTATTCCTATTAAGGCAGTCAAAATGCCTATTGCAATGAATACCATGTCCATGTTGACAGCCGGCAGGAACATGGCGCGCATTCGGATAAAAATGTAGATCCCCCCTTTGACATACAGCCCTGATAAAATTGCCGAGACCACTGTCGGAGCGCCCGCGGTGCCATGCGCATGCGGCAGCCACATATGTACCGGTATTAAAGCGCATTTTAGGCATACGCCTGTCATTATAAAAGCATAGGCAAGCAGTATTTGCCTTCCCGGATTTGCCTGAATGAGCATAGCTACCCTGCCTATATCCAGCACTCCGAATTGACGGTATATGAGCCCTATGCCCATCAAGAAAAACAGCATTCCCAAATTGTTGATTAGCATATATACCAACCCGTCGTATATCGAGCGGTTTTCTTTCTTGAACATTATCAGTATGCTGCATACTATTGTCGCCACTTCGATTGCCACGAAAATATTGAACAAATCCCTTGAGAGAATAACAAGAATAATCAATGCCTGAAGAATGGTCAAAAAGAAATTGAACCTCTCCAGCGATTTGTCTCTGATCGCCGAATAGAAGAAAAAGCAAACAAACAAAAAGCAAACAAGCACAAGAAAAATTGAGGCTGTCAAATCACAATACAGGGCTATTCCGAGTATGCCTGCGCCGCCTGTCGTGGCGGTAATTATTTCATTATAAAATCGTGTTCTTACGAATAGATATATGGAAAAGCCGAGCATTGCAGCGTAAATCATCAGCGCGAGCCAGCGCAGCACTTTGTTGGGTAAAAAGAGCAGCAATACGGCAACTGTTATTGGCACTAAAACGAATAGGTACAGCATTATTTCTCCTTGTTGCGCATATCCAAAGCCTTATGCCAATCCGTTGTACCATAGCGGTGATACATCGCGATAAACATCATCAGCGCCACCGCAGTAACTGCGATTCCGATTACTATAGTGGTTATCATTATAGCCTGCGCCACAGGGTCGGCGGCATCAACCGTTTCTCCAATGGGAGCATCCATGCCCTTCTTATAGTTAATTCCGATAAAAAATAGCACTGCCGCAATATCAACTATTGCAATGCAGATTGTAGTTTTTATTATGTTTCTATTCCAGAGTATTCCGAGCACACCGAGCAAAAACAGCACGAGCGCGGCTATTTCTATTACATTAAGCTCCATAATTACTCCTCTTACTGACGATCAATCTATCCCCGCTTTGCATGAAGCAGAGATAGAGTATTATGAATCCGCAAAATACCTTTATACCTATAATGAAGTTAATTACAACAAGAAAAATTCTATACATGAGACTGCTGAAGCTCTGACCGAATACCAGAAATGTTGTCGATATTACAAGTAGGATCACGAACATAGCTTTTTCAATTACAATTGCCTTCTGCGTTGTAAGTATCGTATTGCCTGTAGAAAAATGTATGCTCATCACAATCGCAGCCACTATTCCGCCGCCTTGGAAACCTCCTCCGGGAGAAGAAAGCCCCGAAATTATAATATATATGCCAAATACAAACACAAAAATATATATACCCTGCATTCCTTTTATCATCAGTGTGGAATAACCATGCGTATCCTTAATAGAGCTGATATCCTTGTAGCTTCTTTCCCTTGCGCTGAGCTTGGAAAACTGAAGAACGCCCATAACGCATATCAGTAGCAGCATCGCTTCGAACAAGGTGTCGAAAAGGCGGTAATTCAAGTATACGGTCATTACAATATTTCTTACTCCGGTATGCATCAAATTATTGTCGAAAGTTTCCTGCATCAATGCGGCGCTGCCTCTCTCGCCGAGCAGAAAGTATCCTGTGAATAAGGCTGCCGCCATAAGCGCGGAAAGTGTTATTGCCGCAGCTCTTTGCCTAATCATCCTTGAGCTCCTCCTTGATCGAAACCTCAAAATCCGCATGGTCGCACACTATATTGAGCCTCTGCTGATAGCTCTCCCCGACCAGTCTGACCAGCTCCTCCGTATGCGCGCTTTCGCAATTAAAATGCACGGTGATATCGTCCGAAGCGCTTTCAATTATTACCTTTTGTTCGTCAACTTTCTTCAGCGCCTCTGCATTAAAATCT
The DNA here is from genome assembly GCA_964441295.1 of uncultured Christensenellaceae bacterium. Taxonomy (GTDB): domain Bacteria; phylum Bacillota; class Clostridia; order Christensenellales; family CAG-1252; genus SACC01. Next base: position 5,877 of record CAYTUT010000046.1, read on the forward strand.
GTCTTAATTATGTGTATCTGCCTTTCGTTGTCCTTGAGATATCTTTCTATAATTTTCACTATACCCTTAACTTTTTCCGTAGTTTCCTCCCCACGGCCGTTATCGTTGACAACGTACACTATGAACAGCTTGTGCTTCTTGATTGATATCAAAAATATTATTGTCGATAAGGTACTGCCGATTACAATCTCTGCAAGAGCTACATCAGGGGCGCCTATCAGCAAAAAAACCAATGCGGCAAGAGTGGAAAATGTACTCATAAAAACAACTGCATAAATGAGTCTATTGACAAAGATTATCGCTGCCGCCGCGGCAACCATGAGCGCAAGGATTATTAACGTGACTGCGTCCGTGTTAACCGTCATCTTCCTCTCCCAGTCTTGATAGATATGCCGACCTTCCGAGCTTGTGCGTTGCAAGAGGATTAATAAGGAGCATTACAAGCAGTATCATGAGCGTCTTAAAAGAGAAAGATGTCAGCCCCTGACGCACTATTATTCCTGCAAACACAAGAATTATTCCCGCCGAATCGATAAGAGACGCCACTAAGAGCCTCTTATAAAAAGAACGGTATCTGAACTGTCCGATTATTCCTATCAGGAAAAATACCATTCCTACTCCGATAATTATTTCTCCTGCCATTATAGATCTCCTTTCTTCCTCAAGTACACCGAATATATTTGCACATCAACAAAACCGAGTATCGCGAAAGCCAGCGCAATGTCTATAAGCAATGCGCTGTTTCTGTTAACCGCATAAAGCGCCGCCTCGACAACAAGACAGGTCACAAGCAATCGATTGGCAAGCACCTTTGCCCATGGCGACTTCGAAAGAAGCACCAGCGCAAAAAGAGCAGCGATGAATACTAAATTAGCATACATATACAGCTCAATCATCGGTCAATTCTCCTTGACGAGTACGTGCTTTGTCAAAGCTGAGCACGGTCAGCTCGTTGCCGCGCTGCTCAAGGACAACAGTCCCAGGAGTTAAGCTTATGGAGTTGGCCTCGATGACACAGCTGATTTCGCCGCTGCACTCCTCCGTGGAGATCAGCGCGTCACGCTGCTTCAGCATGCCCCGTATCACGATTATTGCGGATTTGTATATATTAAAAATCAGCAACACAAAAAATTTGGCATTGCTGACAAAAGACTTTTTGGTCAACTTTAGGGTAAATGTATGGCCGAACACCATTGCTCCGAGCAGTGACACAATTAGTCCCGCTAAAACATTCCAATACAAAAAACTTTCCGCCAAAATGCAATAGAATATTGTCCCGAGAATTGTAATAGCAGATACCGATAGCGCCTTCCTCATCAATCCTCCTTTTCTTATTGCAGTCCTGCCCGATTAAAGCATTGTCCGATTATCAGGCAATAACCGAACAAATAATACTATGCCCCATATTTCGCGGCAAGAATAATGGCTGCTATTATCAACAAAATTATTGCCAAAAAGAATCCAAATATTTTAGCCTGTATTCTTCTTTTGAAATATCCCATTATCAGCTCCTTTTGAATTATTATACAATAAACAACGGTAAAAGTAAATATGTGAGAGCATGGCGGGGTTTAGAATCTTGCAGGGGACAGACAAAGAAAATTCGGAGCGCTATTATTTCAATATTTTCTACCCGATTTGCAAAGAGATTTCCGCAATCATCGGGAATAGGCAGCGTCAACAGCCAGGCAAGGAGCCTCAATATTAATTGGTCAATGTTATGTGCAAACTCCGATTCAATAATACATTTAGACCAAAATATTGGAAGTTATATAATCTGCTCCCCAGTCTGCAAGCCTTTCGGCAGCTTTTTTGCTGTCAACCGTCCAGCAGTTGACCTTGATTGGTGGAGCATCTCAATGCGCGCCTTGCTCAGTTCTCGATAATAGATATCCAAGTCAAGCTTATGTTGCTTTAATAGCTCAATTATTTCACCGCAAAATGTGTATATGAGGTATTGCGCCTCTGCCTTAGGATAATGCTTTCTTAAGCTTATCAGGTTGGGCAGGTCAAAGGATATAAATACTGTCTTGTCAATATACTTTTCGGCATCAATCGCTTTAGCTATATTCAGCACATCCTCTTCTTCAAAGTGATTTTTCAACTCCAAAACGCATACTTTTCCATGTTTTTTGCATATATTTACATATTCTTCCAGCGTGGGAATATAATAACCTTCCTTTATTCTACCCTTTGGGTCCTTGAGTTTCAGCTTTCTTAATACACTGCTTTCTGTCTTCTCCACAATATTGCCTATGCCGGACACTCTTTTTGTATCGTCATCATGGATAATCAAGTATGCCCCGTCCGCGCTCCTGTGCACATCGGTTTCGATACCGTAATAGCTTAGCCGTCCCGCCGCTTCAAAAGCCTGCAATGTGTTTTCTGATTCTACGCCGCTAAGCCCTCTATGGGCTATCATTTTGGCTTGCTTTTTGTTAATGGGGATAGATTTTGCATACGGTCTGTTATATCTTAATAAATAACTTGCCGCCTCGCTGATAAAATACCTTTTTTTCAATTTGTCCTTTGTACTGCCCATAACCACCTCTACAGTTATTTCCAACGAAAGTTCTCTTTTCCTGCCGCCGCTTCAAAATTGCGCTTAACTATACCTAAATCCATTTTGGTGTAGAACCCTATGCCTGCCACTGCTTTCACCTCATTACCCTCAAGAATCAGCTTGAATTTTTGCTGATTCATCGCAGTAGGCGCAAGCGCCGCCGCCTCCATGCCCTTAGCGAACCATTCTGGAGCGTTGCCTTTGACCTCGCAAAGCGCCTCAATGGGCTTGGATTTACGCGCGGCGCCCTCGGTGACGCCGTAGCCAAGTGCAAGCACACAGTACAGCTTTTCGCCTTTTTGGATACTCGTACATGATTTTAACTTGCCTTTTTTGAAAGACATTGCCACCCAGCAGGTGTTAAGCCCCGGCATTTGCGCCTCTAGCGCAAGCTTTTGACCGTAATATCCGATTTTTTCGTCCGCATCGGGCTTTTTTGCGCGATGAACGCAATATAATTGCCTACGCCGCTAAACTTCCCATAATGAGCGGCAAAGCCCGAAAACGCCTCCTTCTCGTTGGTAACAAGCTGTATCTTTAGGTCAGCTTCCTCGTTGCAGCGCGCGATACTTAATGTCAGCGCTTCGACAGCCGTTGCCTCAATAGCCTTGTCCTGATACGCCCTCACCGAATGGCGGCGCCTGATCGCCTCAATAATATCCATGTTCCTCTCCTTGAGATTATATCTCCGTTTTTTGCGGTGCAAATATATTATAATGCCTTTGCTCAAAATTTTCAATAGCCAAGTAAGCGCAATATTTGCATATATGTACTGATATCTAAGATAATTTTCAAATTCTTGTGGACTTATCCTCGCCTATCGCGCACATCCCGTCAACACTGTACTTGCTTCCCTTTGTGTCACGGACATATCCGTATACCTTTCCAAAAGGTAGACTGTAGCTTATGTCAAGTAAACCAAGATGCATCATCATATCAAACTTGTTTTCTATCTCGAATACTATATCTACGGCGCCGTACTTATCCTTTATTCTCCACTTGTCCTTGGCAAGCTTTTCAAAACCTATGGGCGGCAAAGGATGGCTCTCGCCTTGAAGCCACAAAATGTTTTCGTTATAATCGTCTTGGTTCATTGATTGATTATATGTGAGATTGATTGCAAGATACTTTTCTTCGTCCCCTATGCTGCACTTGCCCATGGTTGTCAGCCAATCATAGTGCATTTTGAAGGGGTAATAACCCTTATGGTCGTCTACTATTACGGTGGTTGAGGCGTTGGCGCTTATCTTTCTGCCGTTAATGATTAAGTACCCTTCCGCGCTGAAAAAGTCCTTCTCGGAGTACAAAGGCTTGTTGCTGCCAAACGGAATAGAAACAATCGACGGAGGAGATATCCTTTTTGCGCTGACATCGAACTCGATTGATCCGCATTTTTTGTTGTTGGCAAATCCCTCTGCCCTGCATGCGCCCTCTTGGAATTGGTTTTCAATCCTCAATAGCGACTTCTTTGTTGCTAATTCTGTTACGCTGTCTATCAAATTAGGCGCTACAATACATCTTTTACAAGGGGCAAAATTAATCCAATTGTACACTTTTTTGTCAAGTCTGTCAAAAAACACAAAGAGGCTGAACCCGATTACTCCCATGTTGTAGACTGCGGAGATAAGCGCGCCTTCGTCAAACATTATTTCGAAGGCTTCCCACTTGGTGAATCTGATCTTGTTCATGCAATGCGGCAACAGCCTACCCGCCGGCTTTTTGCAGTCTAATAGGTTGATATCTTTTAGCGGGCTAATAAATGTGCCGAATATTGCCTGTCCGTTATCCACCAGCTTGTCGGGACTTGCTGCCGGTCTTCTTTTCGTGGAAATATAATCTGGATATTTATTCATAATCTCTCCTGAATCCGTATGCTCATACGCCTTATTATACAGCGCCGCCAATTTTAATTATATTGCTGTTGTTTGGTCTACTAAATGCTAATACAACGTTTGCGAACAGAAAAGGTGCGGTTTGGGGTCAAAGCATTATTCATGCACCTTGCCAGTTATTCCATTATACAATATTCAGCAGTCTTTTTACATCCTCTTCTTTCTGATGCAAAAGACATCCCCCCTTATGCTCTTCCTTTAATATTCCGCTAGACGCAAGATTGCGAAACAGGTCGGACGAAAGCGCCTCCAATATCGAATGATCTTTGAGATTAATATCCGAATAAGGAGAGAACGGGCACGGCTCTGCGGCTCCGCTGTGGAAGAATCCCCTTCCCGCCGCGAGGCAACCCTCCATATATTTCTCATCCCCCGGAAAAGCCAAGATGACCATATCAGGATATCCCTGACCCAGACGGCGGATATTATCCTCAATTTTTGTTCTGTCCGCGTCACAAGGCGCCAGCTCGGCGGTTTTGCCGTCAACAGGCACATATTCGATATAAAACAATACCTTTGCGCCAAGGGCGTACAGCTTCTCGGCAT
>CAYTUT010000047.1:0-10814 GCA_964441295.1 uncultured Christensenellaceae bacterium
AAAATACACACGATGGCAGAGTATAGTTGATTGTATCGCCAACCGCTTCGAGCGCGGCAGAGAGATAACGCCTTCCGTAAGGACACAAAAATTCAATATAGTAAGCAACTTCCTCAGCCGGCGGCACTCTTATCTCAATAATCGTAGCGCCTGCCTCACCCTGATTGGTGCTTTTGTTATCAAAAGACAGCTTCTTGCCGTCGAATACCCCGTTAATTATCGTCATGCTTCCTTCCTCCTACCGCATTATAATTTACGCGTTTTTGCAAAAACTCCTCAACTGACAGTATATTATCGCGCTCTAATGTCCAAAATCTCGTTGTTAATTGCTTGCTATGCGATTAAATACATACATTTACGAGGTTTTATGGATTTTGTCATATTGTGCATAGGCAGCGATAAGATTAGCGGGGATTCTTTAGGTCCTCTTGTCGGCGGAATATTGCGGGAGGAGTACAGTCTTCCTTGTCCCGTTTACGGCACCGAAAACGCTCCTGTCAACGGCGTTAACCTGCACGAATACCGAAATATGCTGGAGCAGTATCACTCTGACTCCATAGTTATTGCAATAGATGCTGCTGTCGGCAGTCAGTCCGAGCTGGGCATTGTCAAGCTGCGCGGTGGCGGTATCCGCGCAGGCGGCGCTATTAATTCGCCCCACAAGACGTTGGGTAGTATCGGAATACTGGGCGTCGTCGCGCAAAAATGCGACAATGTGCTTGGCGCGTTGCTTGAAACTCCATTTGCTTTGGTAGAAACGCTCGCTCAAAGAATTGCCCGCTCTGTTGCGTTTTTTATTTTTAATTGTAAGACCGGGATCTCTGCCTAGCGCAAAACCGTCCGCGCGCTGATAGTAATTGATTCTTAGCGCGCCATTTTGCTTAACTTTGCCGCTTGTTTTTATAAAAACATTTTGCCTATTGCATTTTGAAAAGCAAATGATTATAATATACTTATGGGGATTGCTGATATCGTATTATTGGTAGTAATATTGATTGCTGTTATTGTCGGTTTGAAAAAGGGGCTTGCCGGTATATTTTTCGGCTTTTTCGGCTTTTTGATAATCGGTGTGGCGCTTGGCTTTGTGGTCAATCTTACCGCGCCTTTATTGGTCTTTTCGGACCGAGCTAATAATGTGCACTCGTCAATCGGCGAGATGGTATACGAGCCTGTATACGGCTTATTCCCTTCTGACGGGGCGATAGGCGATCTATTCCATTCTCCTATTGTAATCGACGGCGATACATTAAGGCTCGAGACAACAATCGTTATCGGCGAGTCTTCTATCGAGAATCCCTCTCTTGACGAGGTGCTGTCTTCGTTTGCGTCATTCATACCAGCGCAAGTCATGGGGATTGTTACCGGTACTATTAAACTTTTTGCAAGAGAGGGTCAGACGCTTGCCATGACGCTTGCTAACATGCTGACTATATACGCAGTCGGTACCGTAATGTGGATTATCCTTGCCTTTGTGCTGACCATAATCAAGCGGATTATACGCCATTATGTATACAAATGGCTGGACAATCACCGCACCGCAAGCAGGATAGACCGCGCGGTGGGAGCGGCAATTACCACCATTATTATTGTGTGCATCGTGTGGGGCGCCGGATTGTTCTTAAAGATACAGGAGGACAGCGGCACGGAGTGGGCGGCTTCTGCCAACTCATATATTAAAGAGAATACCATGCTGGTCAATGGTCTCAACGAAGCCAATGTGCTTATTATGATTATGGATGGAGGCAGCGCCAATAGCAATGACCAGCCTCCTGCCTCCGAATAGCAATTAATAGCTCTAACCAAAACAAAGCGCCGGCGTATTTGCCGGCGCTCTATATTTTCTGACCACTTTCAAAAAGATTCAATGACTATCGCTCTTTCGCTCTCTTTGCTGTAGCGCTCTATTATTGTTATCACCATTTATTGTGCACTCTCTCTGCAAAGCCTAATACCTCTTTGAGAAAGATTTCCTTTCCGTCATCAAGCACGCATTTTCCGCTGAATTTGCCAAAAACTTGGTGTGGAATCATGCTGAATACCTTAAAGTCAGCCGGAGCGAACCTGTCGATGACCGGAACAAAATCAAGCTCCAGCCTTGCGTCATTGGAGGTGAAAGTCCACGGCGACATATAGTCATAGCCGCCTGCCTTGTCCTTGGGAATATTAAAAACTACCTCATCCAGCTTATGCGACTTGCCGTTGTAGAATAGCATATTCTCGCTTGCAGCGCTGGTATCTCCAAAGCCGTAGCCTATATTGAATCCGAATGTCGCGCCGTCTGGCAATTCGGCCTGCAGGCTCCCCCAATACCATGTATTGTCATAGGTCCATACGCCTCTTCCCCAATCCAACGTCGCAAACGCTGTCTTTTTGTCGAAGGTGTACTGATTTTCTCCCATGCTGAATGTGCCTTCAGCGCGCATGCAGTTGATCTTTTGATTGTAATAGAATCTTCCCTTCTTGTTGAAAGGTGTGGCAATTACCATAGATTCTTCGGGCGTATCGGTGATTGCAACATCAAAGGTAAGCTTCTCTCCGCTGTCGCCGAAGGCGGGATAGACCCCGTAAAGCCTCCTTTTGGTGCCATCGTTGACAAAAGTCATCTCGACTGCCCCGTTTTTGTAAGATACATCACCCTTAAGCGAGGTTCTAGGCATTTTTATCTTTCCCATCGGGAAAAGCACAAGGGAAGACTTTGTTATCTGCCAAGGCTTGTTAAAGTCAATGACCGTAGCGCTCAAGGCGCCGATATAACCCATATCCGCAATGGTCAAGCAAAGCGCATAATAATCGTTGCCTATGTAATAATAATCCCATTCTTTGATGAGCGCCTTGCAAGCCTTGATATTCTCCCTGTTGTATTCCCAGACCATTGTTTTTGCATAGCCCGGCTCCATGATTTTGCCTTCTCTATCAAGAAGGGGCTGTTTTTTTACTACCTCGTGCTGCATGTTTTTCTCCTTTACTGATTTTTTGCTGCTTTTGACCCCGAATCAAAATTGTTTTGTCTTGTTATTTTTGTATACGCAAAATCTTATTGTGTAACCTGCGTCCTCTAGCGCTTCTCCTTCTTCAACGAGTTCCCAGCCCTCCCTTTCGTCAAGGTTTTCAAAAAATACCTCGGCAAGTCCGTCAGCATCTACCTTAGTAATGTACGCAGTATCGCAATAATCAAGCATAGTGCGGTAAAACATTGCCCCGCCTACGACAAAAATATCGTCAGAATTATATTGCTTCAGCGTTGCAAAAAGCTCGTCAAGGCTCTTGGCAACACAGCATCCCTCGATATCACACCCGTCGGGATAGAGCACGATATTGGTGCGCTTAGCCAAGGGCTTGCTTCCCGGAAAAGAAAAAAGGGTATTACTGCCCATTACAACAACCTTGTTAAGCGTCTTTTGTCTGAAATACTCCATGTCCTTTTTTAAGCTGAACAATAAGTCGTTCTTTTTGCCAATACCCCATTTGTTGTCGACTGCTACAATAGTTTTCATCTGTGCTCCCCTGCTTTTGCTTTTCATTATTATAGCATAACGGCTTTTTTTCGTCAATAACGGCGCTCATATGAAAAAAGAGATAGCGCCCAGCGCAAATGTATATGCGGCAAAGGGCAAAAAGGATATTTTGGCAAAGAACTTCAGCATTACTTTCAGCGCAAAAAAACCGCTGACGAAAGCGGCAAGCGCTCCAAATAGCGCATAAAGCAAATTGAAGTTGAGCGCAAAACCGCACTTAATCCCTTCCCAGACGCTGCCGCCGAGAATTATCGGCACGGACATAAGAAAGGAAAGCTTGACTGCGCGTTGGCGTTCTATGCCGCAAAGGGACATAACGGCAATAGATATTCCGCTTCTTGAGATCCCCGGTAATACCGCGGCGCCCTGCACGAAGCCCGTTATCAGAGCATTCTTATAATCGAGCGCCCTGTCTTTTTTGCGGCTTATGGATGCCAGCACTAAAAAAAATGATGTGACCATAAAGCCTGTGGGGAGCAGCGCGCCAAGCAGCAAATCTTCGAACCATATTGAAAAAACAAAGGCGATGATGACGGTAGGTATTGACAGCATATATATCCATTTTGCTTCCGCCGATAAAGGGTGCTTAATCCAGTTCCACAGTTCCTTGCGCATTACAATAACCAAAGCAAACAGCGTTGCAAGGTGAAGTATCAGGTTGAAAAAAACCGAGGGCTCCGCCATGCCCAGCTTTTCAAGCAAAATCAAATGCCCGCTCGACGAAACAGGCAAAAACTCGGTGAGCCCCTGAATTATGCCTAAGAGAATGTATTTAATAATCTCCATTGCGCCTCCCCCGATTGACTAAAGCTTCTGACTAGTATATAATGTACAAATAATTATATTATAGGAATAATAATATTATTCCCAAAGGAATGTTTATGAAACTCGGCGTAGTTGGTCTGCCTAATGTCGGCAAGTCCACATTGTTCAACGCAATAACCCAAGCCGGCGCAGAATGCGCCAATTATCCCTTTTGCACAATCGAGCCCAATATCGGCATCGTTGCGGTGCCGGATGAGCGTATCAACATGCTCGGCGCGCTGTATCAGTCCAAAAAAATCACCCCCGCGGTACTTGAGTTTGTGGACATCGCGGGACTTGTCAAGGGCGCGTCAAAGGGCGAGGGACTCGGCAACAAGTTTTTGTCGCATATTAGAGAAGTCGACGCTATAGTGCATGTGGTAAGATGCTTTGACAACGATAAAATTACTCATGTAAGCTCAAATGTTGACCCGGCAGGCGACATCGAGACAATCGATTTGGAGTTAATTTTTTCTGACATCGATGCCGTGACAAAGAGGCTCGCAAAGGTCAAAAATCAATCCAAGTCTGGCGACAAAAAATACCTGTCCGAGATAGAGTTGCTTGAGACTGTTCTCGCCGCGCTTGAGCGGGGCGCTCCCGTCAGATCGCTTAACTTATCTGCTGAACAGAGCGAATATATACAAGACATGTTTTTGCTCACCGGAAAGCCCGTAATCTTTGTGGCAAACATCGGAGAGGACGATATTGGCAAGCCTGACAACAGGCATGCCCAAAAGGTTAAGCTGATTGCCGAAAAGACACACGCCGAGGTAATTACTCTCTGCGCCAAAGTCGAAGAAGAGCTGGCATCTCTTCCGGAGGAGGACAGAGTTTTGTTCTCCGCCGAGTACGGTATCTCTGAAAGCGGACTTCAAAAGCTCATCAAAGCTGGATATTCCCTACTGGGTCTAATCAGCTATTTGACAGCAGGCGAAAAGGAAACTCGCGCCTGGACCGTGGTCAAAGGTACCAAAGCGCCTCAGGCGGCGGGCAAAATTCATACCGACTTTGAAAAAGGTTTTATCCGCGCCGAGATAGTGCACTATGACGATTTGATTGCCTGCGGGAGCATAGCCGCAGCCAAAGAAAGAGGCTTGTGGCGCAGCGAAGGCAAGGACTATGTTATACGGGACGGAGATGTTGTGCTTTTCCGTTTTAATGTTTAGGAGTAATTATGGATTTCAAAGCCGAAATAGCAAAATTAATCGCCTCCGACGAGCTTCTATACGAAGAAGTCTTGGCTCTCCTGATGCCTCCGAAGGATATCTCAATGGGAGACATCTGCCTGCCATGCTTTAAGTTCGCGAAGGCGCTGAGAATGTCGCCGGTCACAATCGCCGAAAAGCTCGCGTCCTCGCTCGTCCTTCCTACCTTTATTAGTAGCTGCACGGCAGTCGCAGGATATCTCAACTTTAAGTACAACACAGGATATTTTGCCAAAACCGTCTTGGACAAAATCCTTCTCGAAAGCGACCTGTACGGCGCCTCCGATTCAGGAAAGGGTAAGACTATTTGTATTGATTATTCTTCTGTCAATATCGCAAAGCCCTTTCATATAGGTCACCTCAGCACAACCGTTATCGGCGCCGCCCTGTATCGCCTTTTCAAGACGCTGGGCTATTCTTGCGTTGGCATCAATCACCTCGGAGATTGGGGCACTCAGTTCGGCAAAATGATAGTGGCATACAAAAAATGGGGTCAAAGAGACGCCATAACAAGCGGCGGGATTAAGGAGCTGCACAAGCTTTATGTCCGCTTTCACAAAGAAGCGGAGCAGGACGCCTCGCTAGACGAAGAGGGCCGCTATTGGTTCAAGCAAATCGAATCCGGCAATCCCGAAGCGCTCGAGCTTTTCCGCTGGTTTAAGGAAATTACGATGCTTGAAGTTTCTAGAGTATACGACAGGCTCGGCATAGTTTTTGACAGTTATAACGGCGAAAGCTTTTTCAACGACAAAATGGAGGAGGTTTTGTCCATTTTAGAGCAAAAAGGACTGCTTGTAGAAAGCGAGGGCGCCAAGGTTGTTAATCTTCCCGATATGCCTCCGTGCCTTCTTGTCAAGGCGGACGGCGCAACACTTTATGCGACACGCGATTTAGCCGCCGCGCTATACCGCAAGCGCGCCTATAACTTTTCAAAGTGTCTGTATGTTGTCGCATATCAGCAGAACCTTCATTTTAAGCAATTTTTCAAGGTAATAGAACTGATGGGTTACGATTGGGCGAATGACCTTCATCACATTGCTTTCGGGATGGTCTCTCTCGCCGACGGTTCAATGAGCTCCCGTTCGGGCAATGTTGTGTATCTTGAGGATGTAATCAATAAAAGCTGCGAAAAGGCTTACGAAATTCTCAACGAGAAAAGCCCCGGCATAGAAGAAAAACAAGCTCTCGCCAACAAAATCGGCACAGGCGCCGTTATCTTCAGCGCTCTTATAAACAACCGCATTAACGATATCGTATTCAGCTATGAAAAAATCCTTAATTTTGACGGCGAAACCTGTCCTTACGTACAGTATACCCACGCAAGATGCTGCAGCGTGCTCGCGAAGGGCAGCCTTGGAGAAGAGCGCGATTATTCGGGGATAGCGGACGACACGGCTAAAGAGCTGCTGCGCTGTCTTGACAAGTACCCTTCCCTTTTGCTCGAGGCGGCGGATAAATATGAGCCCAGTCTTATAACGCGCCACATTGTCGATATATGTCAGCTGTATAACAAGTTCTATTTCGAAAACCGCATTATCGACGCGCCTGAAGGCATCAAAAACGCGAGGCTGGACTTAACCTATGCCGTTAAGACAACTATAGCTAACGCGCTATCCATTCTCGGCATTGCCGCTCCCGAAAAAATGTAAGGCTCTCTACCTTGCCTTGGTTGTCTGCCTATCATAATCCTAAATAAAAAATACCCCGCAAAGTTGTTTTGCGGGGTTTTTCTTTTGTGTCTTATGTAAAGCTTTTGCTTTTGTATTGCAATCTTTAGTACTTTAATGTTTGTCTTCAGTGCTTTTTTATTATAACACTTTTTGTATATGCTTGTCTATATTTTTTGCAAATTACCGAATTTTGTAATTTTGCGCTCTTTGCGGCAACGCGTAAGATTTTGTAATCGTTTTACTCCGCAATATCCGTCTGCGGCTCTTTAACCGTGCTTGTCTCGACCGCGTTGTCAATTGCTGCCGTCTCTTTTGGCTCGACTGCGCTTTGCTGCTCTTCTGCCGTTACTTCCTCTTTGGGCGTAATCGCAACGGATACAACTTCGTTGTTGTCCCCGACCTTCATTATTCTCACGCCTTGCGCCGCCCGCCCGATTTTGCTTATCTCATTGGCTGCGGTGCGTATTATAATACCGCTAGATGTAATCAGCATTATATCCGACTGCTCGGTATTAATCAGCTTTAGACTGACAATGCGTCCGGTCTTGTCGGTAAAGTTGCCTGCTTTTACACCCTTGCCGGCTCTGCCTTGCGCGTGGTATTCGGACGCCTCGGTCCTCTTTCCATATCCATTACGGGTAATCGTAAGCACTTCTTCGCCTTCGCGTATTACCGACATGTCCACGATATAATCGTCTTTGTCTATCTTCATTGACTTGACGCCGCCGGCGGTTCTGCCCATTGCCCTTACGGTATTTTCATGGAAGCGTATACACTTGCCCTTTGACGATGCCATCAACAGCTCGTCATCGCCCATCGTCAGCTTGGCGGCTATCAGCTCGTCACCGTCCTCGAGCCTGATTGCGATTTTGCCATTGCGGCGAATACTTTCGAATTCTCTGAGGTCGGTTTTCTTTATCTTGCCGCGCTTGGTCGCAAGCACTAGATTGCCTACCCTTTCCTGCTCGTCTGTTATAGCAAGGATTGCTGTCACCTTCTCATCCTGCTCCACATTAAGCAGATTGTTGACGGTACGCCCCCTTGCGGTCTTGCTCGCCTCGGGTATCTCGTAACCCTTGAGGACATATACCTTGCCCTTATCGGTGAAGAAGAATAAATCATCATGCGTTGAGCTCGTGAATACATCCTTAACAAAATCGTTGTCCTTAGGCTTGTGCGCCGTTACCCCTACTCCGCCGCGGTGCTGCGCCTTGTACTCGCTCGCCGCCACACGCTTAATGTAATTTTCATTAGTCAAAGATATTACAACTTCTTCGCGGTCAATTAAGTCGGCAATGTTAATTTCGCTGTAGTCGTATGACAGCTCTGACCTTCTTGCAGTGTTGTAACGGCTCTTGATCTCTGTCAGTTCTGTCTTGATTATTTGGTCGACAAGATGCGAGTTGGCAAGTATATCGCGATAGCTGACAATAGCCTTTTCTATCGCCTCCAACTCTTCTTTAATCTTTTCTACCTCCAGGCTGACAAGTCTTCTCAGCTTGATCTCTAAAATGGCGTTTGCCTGTTTTTCAGAAAGCCCGTATCTCTCCATCAGCGAGGCAAGCGCCTCCGCGTTATCCTGAGAGTGCCTGATGAGCGCTATAACCTCGTCAACATTGTTGAGCGCTATTACAATTCCCCTTAGAATATGCTCCCTCTCAAGAGCCTTTTCGAGGTCGAACTGCGTACGCCTGACAATAACCTCGCGCTGATGCTTGATGTACGCGCAGATGATTTCCTTAAGGTTAAGTATTTTGGGCGTGCCGTCAATCAAGGCAAGGAAAATCATGCTGTACGATATCTGCAGATTAGTGTGCTTGAAGAGCATATTGAGCACAACTTGAGCGTTTGCATCTCTTTTGATATCAATGACTATTCTCATACCCTTACGGTCAGATTCGTCCCTGATATCGGATATGCCCTCAATACGCTTTTCTTTGACCAAATCGGCTATTGTCTCGATAAGCTTTGCCTTATTGACCTGATACGGCAATTCGTGCACCAAAATTCGGCTTCTTGTGCCGTTTTGAATATCCACGATCTCGGTATTCGCGCGGATGATACAGCCGCCTCTACCCGTCAAATACGCGTTCCTTATCGCCGCTCTGCCTAGCACCAAACCACCTGTAGGAAAGTCCGGAGCGGGTATATATTCCATCAAATCCGCGCTCTCGAGCTCGGAGTTGTCTAGCGTTGCGATAGTCGCATTGATTACCTCTCCGAGGTTATGCGGCGGGATGCTTGTCGCCATACCTACCGCTATACCGTCAGCCCCGTTGACCAAAAGGTTGGGGTATCTTGCCGGCAGCACAGATGGCTGGAACAGCGTGTCGTCAAAGTTGGGATAAAAATCCACGGTCTTTTTGTCTATATCCCTAAGCATTTCGGCGGCAATCTTAGATAATTTTGCCTCGGTGTATCTCTGCGCGGCGGCGGGATCTCCGTCTACTGAGCCAAAATTGCCTTGCCCCTCAACAAGCGGGCATCTTATAGAAAAATCCTGCGCAAGACGCACCAGGGCATCGTAGACTGCTGAATCGCCGTGCGGATGATACTTTCCGAGCACGTCGCCTACTATCCTCGCGCATTTTCTCGTGGGCTTTTCGTTGTCCAATCCCAACTCGTTCATAGCGTAGAGTATGCGGCGGTGAACGGGCTTTAATCCGTCTCTTACATCGGGAATTGCCCTGCTGACATTAACAGCCATTGCATAGGCGATGAAGGATTTTTTCATCTCCTGCTCGACATTGACCTTAATTATCTTGGTATTATCTATAATCTGTTCATATTTCTTATCGTTCTTGTCCATACGCACCTCTTATATATCCAGTTCTTTGACAATCGTGGCGTTTTCTTCGATAAACTGGCGCCTCAATTCGGGAACCTCTCCCATAAGGATAGTAAAAATCTCGTCTGCCTTCTCGGCATCCTCCATAGTCACCTGCAGCAGCGTGCGCGTCGCGGGGTTCATTGTCGTCTCCCAAAGCTGCTCTGCATTCATCTCGCCGAGACCTTTGTAGCGTTGCAAATCTCCGCCCTTCCTGCCGTTTTCGCTGTAATATGCCTCAAGCGCCTCGTCGTCATAAAAATAGAATACGGTGTTTTTGCCTTTTGATATCTTATACAGCGGGGGCTGCGCAATGTAGATGTGACCTTTCTCCACAAGCTGTCTCATATAGCGGAAGAAGAATGTCAGCATCAAAATGCGTATATGACTTCCGTCGACATCGGCGTCCGTCATACATATTATCTTGTCGTATCTCAACTTTCTTTCGTCAAAATCCTCACTGATACCGCAGCCGAAAGCGGTAATCATAGCTTTGATTTCCTCATTCTCGAGCGCTTTATTGAGTCTTGCCTTCTCAACATTTAGAATCTTGCCTCTCAGCGGCAATATCGCTTGAAAACGTCGGTCTCTTCCCGTCTTTGCCGTGCCGCCTGCCGAATCACCCTCAACAAGGTAGATTTCGCATTTTGCAGGGTCCCTCTCCGAACAATCTGCAAGCTTGCCCGGAAGGGTCGTGCTCTCTAAGGGGCTTTTGCGTCTTGCCTCCTCGCGCGCTTTGCGTGCCGCCTCTCTTGCTTTTTGAGCGACAAGCGAGCGCAATATCAGCTCC
>CAYTUT010000048.1:0-10613 GCA_964441295.1 uncultured Christensenellaceae bacterium
ATGGGTGACAATCGCAATAATAGCTTTGACAGCGAGGATTACGGGCCGATAAAAGCCAGTTGGGTCTATGGAAAGGTAGTGCTGGTAAATAGCAGCGGCAAATTTAAGCTGCCTGCCGCAGCATAGGATATGACGCAATACAAGTAGCCGTATTAACTTACGGCTTTTTTTTAAGCATTATGACAATACTGCGCATAAATGCAGTAATAGCCGCATGCTGCTAATGCCCCGAAGCGATAATAGAGATTGATTGCCCGAAAAGTTGTCCTCCGCGAAGCGCGGAGCACACAAAAAGAATCAATTAAGGGGTATTGGTCAAGGCTTTACATGCTTTGCAATGACCATGCAAGCTGTCAGCTGAGCCGCAACGGCAACAATTATTACTTTGCCTTTGACAATTTGTAGATGTCTTTTGAGTTTCCTAACACAATTAAGTGCTCACTGCCGCTAAAAACATAATTAGGGTCAAAGACGGGATTAACTGAAGCGCCGTCTTTTATTGCAATTATATTAATGTTATATTTGCTTCTCACATTAAGGTCAATAACGGAGTTACCTGACCATTTTTTGGGCACGGCGATTTCAAAAATTGCGTAATCGCTGGTAATTTCTATAAAATCGAATACATTTTGCGCGTTGCATTTGATGGCAAGCTTGAGGGCTATGTCGCGCTCGGGATAAACAATCTCGTCAGCGCCGTTTCTTAAGAGAAACTTTGCCTGCACTTCCTTTTCAGCTTTGGATATTACATATTTTGCTCCCAATTCTTTAATCCGTGAGGTTATCTCCAAGGATGATTGGAAGTCATCTCCTATCGCGACGACGCAAATGTCAAAATTATTTACTCCAATGCTCTTGAGCACTCCGTCGTTGCTGCAATCTCCGATTAATGCCTCGGTGAAATGTGGAGCCAGCTCATCAATTATTGCCTCATCCTTGTCAACAATCATGACCTCGTTGCCCAATTCCATCAGCTTGCTACCTAATTGTGTCCCGAATTTGCCCATTCCTATTATCAATATAGATTTCATACAACTCCTTTAACCTATCAACATTTTATCTAGAGGTTGTTTTATTGGCGGATTATCTTTCTTCTCAACAAATGCAAACGCTAAAGTTATTATTCCAACTCTGCCAATAAACATTAACAGCATTATTACCGCTTTTGACGCAATCGACAAGCTGCCGGTAATTCCGGTAGACAAGCCCACCGTACCCAAAGCGGATACGACTTCGAAAAGAATAGATTTTAGTGACGTCGTCTCAATTGCGCTAATGGCCAAAGAGGCTGCCATAATAGTTATGACATAAGAAGAAAACAGCGCAAGCGCCTGATGCATAATGGCAGGATCTAACCGCTTCTTTCCGATATACAGCTCTTTGTGGTTTCTGACATATGATATCGTGCCAAACATCAACACAACGAAAGTTGTTATTTTGATTCCGCCTGCTGTAGAACCCGAGCTTCCTCCGATAACCATAAGGATAATAGTATACAGTATGCTGCTGTCCGTCATCGCCGAGATATCCAGCGTATTGAAGCCTGCGGTTCGTGGCGTTACCGAATGAAACAATGAAGCTAGGAGAGATTTGCCGAAAGAAAGATTGTTCAGCAAATTGTTTCTTTCAAATACCATAAACAAAACTGTGGAAAGTACTATTAAAATGGCGCTTGTTATCAAGACTGATTTTGTGTATAAATTGAATTTTTTGTACCTTAACTTGCAATCAAGTATATCGCTCCACACCAAAAAACCTATGCCTCCTAGGAAGATTAGGGCCATCAGCGTAAGATTTACAAGAACATCGGAAGAATAATTGGTAAACGACGAAAACTCGCCCATAAAGCCCATTATGTCAAATCCGGCGTTACAAAATGCCGATATCGAGTGAAATACCGCATAGTAGATGCCCTTTGCCATACCCATCTGCGGACAAAACCTGATTGATAGTAGTATTATTCCCAAACCTTCAAAAATCACTGTACCCAAAAGTATTCTCTTGATTAGCTTAATAATGCCCGATATTTTCAAAGCGCCTGCGGATTTGGCGAGAACTTTTCTTTCGTACAACCCTATATGTTTTTTAATAAGCATAGCAAAAAGTGTCACAATCGTCATGAAGCCTATGCCGCCGATTTGGATCAAAAACAATATAATAAGTTGTCCGAATAGAGACCAGTGGGTAAATGTGTCATATACAACCAAACCGGTTACACACGTAGCGGATACAGAAGTGAAAAGCGAGTTAATAAAAGGAGTCCATTCACCGCTTTTTGACGAAACCGGAAGGGACAATAGCAGGCAACCCAGCAAAATTACAGCTAGATATCCTAAAGCAATAAACTGCCAGCTTGTAATTTTATGCGAATAGCTCTTCATTATTTTTCACCGTTATCACTATGCTCAAGTTAATCCTTTGCTCAAGTTGTTGCTGTAGCAGTCTGCAAAACGATTGCAGTATCTATTCTTACGAGATACAAATTGCCCTCACCTTGCGGGAACCCATGGATTTTATTTGGTAATTATACCTCGCATTAGGCAAAAAGTAAACTAATATTGATACAACAACTTGATATGCGCCGGTATTGCGTGTATGTTTTGTTGTTTTGAAGGACAATGCAGATATCCGCAAGGATATGAGTTGTCAGCTTATTGGCATTTTGCAGCGCAAGGCAGCGCCATTGTGCTGCGGTCAAGTTATCTTTCGGTGTCGACAGCGGAACTCAAATAATAACACAATATCCTGTTGTTCGACACAGTAGAGTGTGTATCATGCAATTATGGGCAGGGTTAAGACAAAAGACTATTTAAGCCTGGCGGTATATTTTGCGCTGTTCATCGTGCTTGGTATAGCCGAAATAAAGGGCGGAGTGCGGCCGTTATACATTGGCTTGCTGGTCGGGCTGATTTATTGCCGGCAAAATTTGCTGTTGCTTGCGCCTCTCTATATTGGCGCAATGCTCATTGCAGAGTTCAGCTGGCAATCTTTAGCGCTTGCTGTGTCGCCTATTGCGGTAATAGGTTTAGGCTACTATCTCCATTATGTTTTCAAAAAGAAAATCAAGATATGGAATATCATGCTGTACGCGCTGATAAGCCAGTTGCCCTTGCTTTTTGTATACGGAACAGACTACAGCGCTGTCGCCGATGCGCTGATACGCATTGCCCTTTCGCAGGTATTTACAATATCCTCAATAATCGTTTGCTATGCGGTTATTGTAAGAGGGCTGAGATATCGTCTTACGGTTGACGAGTCGCTTTCGGCGGCTATATTTGTCCTTGGCGTGGCGTTAGGACTGTACACTTTGCGTTTGGGCAATTTCTTGCCTTACTATCTGATAGTTGGCTTTTTTATACTTTTTGCGGTATATGTATTCGCCGAAAAGGGTCTTGTGATATCAATAATAGTCGGTCTGGGCGCTGCGGTTAGCAACTTTGATATAGCCGTGGTGGCATTCGTTTCATCCGGCGCGCTGATTGTCTATGCGATTCGACGCACTAATGCTTTCATTATGGCGGGGGCATTGATTGCTTGGGAGCTGCTGTTTGCGGTAGGTCTTGGCGCATACGCAGAGTATAACTATCTCAACAGCGTGTTGCTTGCAGCCGGCGCATTATGTTTTGCCATACTGCCTGACAAGGTAAAAAGCAAACTGCTCTGCTACTCCGGCACTGAAAAGGGCTATGCGATACGGACTATCGTCAACAGAAATAGATTGGAGCTTTATACCAAGCTGACAGGAATGAGCTCGGTGCTGTTCGAGATGCAGGGAACGCTGGTAAAGGATATCAAGGGGATGCCTCCTATTGCAGAGAGCAAGAACTTTCTTGCCGCGGAGCTTGCCAACAAGCATTGCAGAATTTGTGCAAGAATCAGCAAATGCGAGGCAGCGTTGGGTTGCTCGACATCTTCAGCGATATATGACATGGTCAGCCGCGCTGTAGAGAGGGGCAAGGTCACGATTATAGATGTGCCGCCTTTTCTTACGGATATGTGCTGCAAAGTAAAGGAATTTTTGAGAAGCTGTCAGGAAATCGCGGAAATGTATTCCTCTAAGAAGCAAATAAGCGACACGGTGGACGACGCAAAGCTGATAATGAGCGAGCAGGTGTCGGGGATTGCAGGGATGCTTTTAGAGCTTGCCAAAGAGGTGAAGAGCGTGGTTTCGTTTGATTCGGAGAGGGAGTCGCGAATAATTGACGAACTCGCATATAAAAATGTTGTGGCAAGCGAAGCGGCGGTGTATTCGGACGGTAACATGCTCAACGCTACAATCGTCGTGAGAGAGGAGGACGAGAATAAGGCGATAATTGCAAAAGCGCTGTCAAAGGTACTGAAGGAGCCTATGCTGCGCTGTTCGAAGAGCGCGCACAGCGCAGGCACAGTCAGCCTCTCATATGTGTCCGCGCCGAGGTACGATATAATCTTTGGCGAGAGCTCTTCGCTTAAAGAGGGCAGTGATAAAAGCGGCGATACCAAAAGTATCACAAGACTGTCAACCGATAAGGTCCTCATTGCAATCTGTGATGGAATGGGCAGCGGCAAAGCCGCGAGCGAGGGCAGTAATTCGGCGATAGCGCTTGTTGAAAGCTTCTACAAAGCGGGAATTGACGATACTGTAGTACTCAATCTCGTCAACAAGCTGCTGTCGGTAAGAAACGAGGAAAACTTCCAGACTCTTGATATGTGCGTGCTTAATCTTAGAAAAGGCTATGCGGATTTTATCAAGCTGGGCGCGCCCGAATCGGTGATTAGAAGCAAAGAGACCATGGAGATTGTCAAGGGGGGCGCGTTGCCTCTTGGAATACTTGACAATGTGAAGCCTTTTGTAACAAGAAAGTACATAAATTCAGGAGATATGATAGTGATGTTTTCGGACGGCATTACCGACAATATTGGCGCAGAAGGCGTCATGAGAATATGCGAGCAAAACCGAACCACTAATCCGCAGACACTTGCAGACCTCATTATCGAAGACGCGGAGTATATCGGGAAGAGCGACGACAAAACGGCGATTTGCTGCAGACTATTCCATCGTATTTAATTGCAACGAATTTTGTGCGGCGCTAAAAATGCCGCTTTTAACAAGCTGCGCTTTTTGCGCTTTACTTTGTCTTTCGTTTTGGTTATAATTATTAATAACAATCAGGGTCAATAAAAGGAAAGCTATGGTTTTTTTGGGTGACTATCATACACATACTAAGTATAGCGACGGGTTCGGCACAGTAAGTGAAAATGTTGAGGCGGCGGCATTGCGCGGGCTGAAAGAGGTGGCAATCACCGAGCACGGGCCGAGAAATATCGGGGTCAATGACAAAAAGCTGTGGCAATGCAGGAGAGACGTTGAGGAAGTTGCAAAACAAAGAGATGACCTCAAAGTGTATTTCGGCATAGAATGCGATATATTGTCCGAGCGCGGAGAGATAGATATACGAAGAGAAGACTATTCTAGATTTGACATAATGCTAGTGGGCTTTCATAGATTTGCAATACCCAGAACCTTCAGGGATTTCAGTAGGTACTACGCGCCGAGTTTTTTTGACTTTTTTAAGCATTTTGTCAGCAAAAGCGTAGTTAAGCGCAATACGCGCGCTTTGATAACGGCGATAGAGAGCAATCCTATCGACATGGTAGCGCATATTAATAACCGCTCTGTGGTCGATGTAAAAGAAGTGGCAAAGGTATGCGCCGATAACGGCGTGTACATAGAGCTTAATACCAAGCATCTTGCGGAGCTTGACCCGATAATTGACGACATAGTGTCCATAGACGGAGTAATGTTTATTGCCAATTCTGACGCGCATTTTCCATACCGTGTGGGGAGATTCGAGACCAATGAGGCATTTATCGAAAAGCACGGTCTGCATGACAGAGTGGTGAATCTTAAACAAGAGGTCACTTTTAGAAGTCAGATTAATAAAAGCATATAGCTGACGGGCTCAAAGCCGAATAAGGGAGAGAAAGAATATGCCAAGCTATTACACACATCATTATTTCGCGGAGAAGTTGCTGCACAAGCTGCCCTATTCTTCGCGCGCTGTAGCAGATTTGTATCCTGACGCCTATCGTATAGGCGCGCTGGGACTGGATATATTGCGTCCTTTGGGCAGATTGCGCGCTGAGATGGATTACAAATACATCTTTGAGGTATTCGATGGCGCATGCAGACACATTTTTCAAAACGGCAGCAAGGCGCAGCTTGCGTATGTGTTAGGGCTTTGCGCCCACTATATTGCAGACAGCAGAATCAACCCTTATATATATTATTTTTTGGAAAACGGCGTACACAAGTACTTCGACGGGGGAAAGGACTATTTGGATATCAAGTGTATAAGAGACGGTATCGACCTGCATATCCAAAAGAAAATGAATACAGACAGTATAATTGCGATGTGTTCGGCACCCTTGCCCGAAGTTGCAGGCGAGGTAGCAGAGCTGTTCGAGACCGCTGTATCCGAGACGGTGGGGTATAAGATAAAGGGCGCGAAGGTGGAAAGCTGCATGTTAGGATTAAGCATACCGCTGCCCAAAGCATATATGCTTAATCAATACGATTATATGAACAGGCAGAAGCGCCAATGGTCAACGGTCAGAAACGGCGACTGGATGTCGGATATGAGCTTAGAAGAGCTGATTGACAAGACAGTTGCGGTCGCGGAGAAGCTTACCGGCAGCATTATGGCTTGCGCAAGAAGCGAGGAGCCTCTGGACAGAGAATGGTTTGCGGTCAATTATCTTGGAGTTTTGTCTCAAGATACAGCACAACCGCGCTAAATATTTGGTAGGCGAGCAGCATCCTGTACTCGGGGTCAAGCATAAGCGCCTCGTCATTGGGATTGGACAAAAACCCGCATTCTATTATTATCGAGGGGCAAGAGGACTCTTTTGACACAAAATAATCGCCCTTCATTTTAGAAAAATTTCTGTTAAGCGTGGGCATATTCATCGTACGGTTAAGGTAGCTTTGCACGCATTCGGCCAACTCCGTATCCGAATCCTTCGAATAGAATACCTGTATACCTCTTCTGTACTGTTCGGAATAATAGTTCATATGTATAGAGATGACCACCTCAGGGTTGGCTTCTCTGATTATTTTAAGTCTTTTGTTCATATCGCGCCGCTTGAAGTTGGGCAATGGCAAGCCGTACAGCCCGTCCGAGTTTTTGCGGGTGAGCGTGGAGCTGAGTCCGCCGCTCTCGGCATAACCGTTAATCAATTTGGACAATTCAAGGGTTAGATCGCTTTCTTTGACCTTAGTTGTTATGCCTTGCACCCCATAGTCTATCCCGCCGTGTCCGGCATCGATTACAATCCGCGCGTTTTTTAGCCCCGGCGAAATTTTTTTGATTGTAAATACCGCGGTCGGGCATACCAGGCAAAAAGCCATTATTATCACAATAAGTAAGACAACTTTTCTCTTAACAACAACGAACATAGTTATCCACAATGCCTCCCTCAACCGCTAAAAATACGCATAATCCGTCAATTTTCGCCCGATTAATCCACTTATGCACAGAGTTATCCACAAAACATAGGCAAAAATGCGCTGTGGACAATAATTATTATGCGGTTACTTAAGGCAATATGTGCATAAACTTTATGTGAAAGCATTGTGTTTTGACCGGATATATAATATAATAGTATTTAAGTGTTTGAGGTGTAATTTTGGATTTTGTACCGTCTGTTTCAAAAACAATTAGCCCTGCTGAGGCGAAGCAGATGAATCCCCTTGTGCTTGCTTTTGTGGGGGACAGCGTTCAGACGCTGTATGTGCGCACAAGGCTTGCGGCTGGCAACAGTCAAAAAGCAGGGGGTCTGCACTATAAGGTGAGCAAAGAGATATGCGCGTCCGCGCAGGCTGATACTGCCGAGCAGCTAATATGCGAGTTCAGCGAGGAAGAGGCGGATATCTATCGCAGAGCAAGGAACAGCAAGAGCAAAAGCTCGGCGAAAAATGCGGATATAATAGACTATCACAAGGCAAGCGGGCTGGAGGCGGTAATAGGGTACCTTTACCTTACTGGTCAGCACGACAGGCTTAATTATCTTTTGACGCATTCTAAAGGAGAACTATGATTATAGAGGGGAGAAACGCTGTCCGCGAGGCAATCCAAAGCGGGGCGACTATTGACAAAATACTGGTTATTAAGGGTTATACAGACAGTACCATTTCCATGCTCGTTGCAAAGGCAAAGCAAAATAATCTGCGCGTAGATTATGCCGACAGAAAGGTGTTGGAGCGTTTTAGCGAGGGAGGACATCATCAAGGCATTATTGCATTCACCACAGATTTTGAGTATTGCGAGGTTGAGGATATTTTTGAGGCGGCGAAGGTCAAAGGTTCACCGCATTTTATCGTATTGCTTGACGGTATTGAGGACCCGCATAACTTGGGAAGCATTATAAGAGCATGCGAATGTATGGGCGTTGACGGATTGATTATACCGCGCCACCGCGCAGCGAGTGTCAACGAAACCGTGGTTAAGACCTCCGCCGGAGCGACTCAGTATGTTAAGATAGCAAGAGTAACCAATATTAACGACGCCATACGCCTTATAAAAGAGCGCTTTATAAGGGTTATCGCGCTCGATATGGACGGCAAGACAATCTCTGCCGAGAACCTCAAGGGGGATGTCGCTTTGATTATAGGCGGCGAGGGCAACGGGATTAAGCGGCTGACAAGGGAGCTTGCCGACAGTGTGGACAGCATACCGATGTTCGGTCAGATTGAGTCCATGAACGCCTCTGTCGCTAGCGGAGTCGCGCTGTATGAGTGCAGGAGGCAAAGAGGGTGACAAAATACTCGGACGAGGAATTGGCATGCCTTGCGAAAAAAAAAATTGAATACCTCGAAATGCTGATAATCCGTTACAGGGTGTTTGTCAAGCGGCTGACCTACGGTTATGAGCTGCCATCCTATAATTCGGAAGATTTTATGCAGGAGGGGCTTATTGCGTTGTGCAATGCGGTGAAGAGCTATGACCCGGACAAGAATATCAAATTCTCTACATATGCCGCAACCTGCATAAAAAACCGTATCAAGGACATATTCAAAGCGGCGGGGCGCGATAAGCGTAAGGCCAATACAATATCGCTTGATGCCCAGATAAATGCCGAAGCAAACGGGGATTACTATAATCTTGTCGCCTCAGACATTTTGTCTCCCGAGGACAAAATTTTGGAGGAGGAGGAACAGGAAGAAAGGGAGCAGAGGTTAAGAAAGCATCTTTCGGATATGGAATTTGAGGTACTCATGCTAAGGATTGACGGTATGAGTTATGAGGAGATAGCAAAAGAACTAAACGATAAGGAAAAGCGGTCGGTGTCTGCGAAGATGGTAGATAACGCGCTGCAGCGAGTAAGGGGCAAGCTCAACTCATGGCGTGACGATATATAAGTAGTTTTTTATGGACGGGAAAAGGATAGGCTTGACAGCCGAAGAGGTCAATGAACGGATAAGCAAGGGGCTTAACAACGGTCGAATGGAGGTACCCACCAAAAGCGTGGGGCAAATTCTTAAGACCAATCTTTTTACCTTGTTTAACGCGCTCAATTTAATACTTGTCATTTTGGTATGTACGCTCGGCCGTTCTCCCGGTCAGTCTCTCTTCGCAGGACCTGCGATAATTAACCTGATAATAGGTATAACTCAGGAAATTAAGGCGAAGCGCACTATAGACAAGCTGTCATTGATATCTGCGCCGCAGGCGACGGTAATTAGAGACGGTCACGCTACCAATATTGCGGTGCAGGACATTGTTATCGACGACTATATGGTGCTCGAGTCAGGCAGGCAGATATGCTCGGACAGCGACGTTATAGAAGGTACCTGTGAAGTCAACGAGTCTTTGATAACCGGCGAATCAGAGCCGGTAACAAAGCGCGAGGGCGATGAGCTTCTTTCCGGCAGTTTCGTAATAAGCGGCAAGGTCACTGCAAGAGTCAAACGCGTAGGCATGGACAATTACGCTTCCAAAATATCCGCCGGCGCAAAATATATCAAACAGACCAACTCCGAAATCTTGAAAGGATTGCGGGCGGTTATTCGGCTGATGTCAGTTGTGGTAATACCGTTGGGACTACTGTTGTTTTTGAAGCAGCTTTTGCTGCGTTCTACTCAGCTTGACAACGCCATAGTAATGATGGTTTCTTCAATGAGCAGCATGATACCGCAAGGACTTATCGCGCTTACCTCTGTTGTTTTCGCGGTAGGTGTTATAAGACTCGCCTCGCACAAGACGCTTGCGCAGGACTTGTACTGTATCGAAACGCTTGCCCGAGTGGATGTGCTTTGTCTGGACAAGACCGGGACCATCACCGAGGGGAGCATGCAGATTAACAACATCATGCTCAAAAACGATTGCTTAAGGGAGGATGCGGACAACGCGCTGTTGACGCTCATCTCTGTTTTGCCGGACAATAATCCCACTTTTAATGCTATACGTAGCTATTATAACAAAACTATCGAGATAAGCCCCAGCTTTATCGTTCCGTTTTCTTCCGAACGCAAATGGAGCGGAGTATCGGTATTAGGTCAGGGCACTTTTATAATGGGCGCACCCGAATTCGTACTAGGCAAGGGGCTGGATACTTATCGCGAGGAGCTCAAC